>JBLMXE010000313.1:0-13571 GCA_050257615.1 Chlamydiota bacterium
GTTTAACGGCAAAGCCGTATTTGTTCGATTTGTTTTTTCAGACATCACGCCGGACTCGTTTCACTTCGAGCAATCGTTCTCTGCCGACGGCGGAAAGACTTGGGAGCCAAACTGGACGGCCACCTTTACCAGGCTGAAGCGATGACCGATGACTTGCCGGGAAGCACTTTGCCGGACATTGGCTGCGCTGCTGCTGGTCGGCGGGCTGGCAGGCGCCCAGCAACCGCCTGATGCTAGTGGCCGGGAGTCGCTGAACGACGCCTGGTTTACGGGTCCGATAGTGGCGCCCTCGGCCTCCACCCTGCCGCGCGGGCATTTCCTCGTGGAGCCGTATCTGTACGATGTGACCGTGCAGGGCGCCTACGACCACACGGGCGTTCGCCACAGCGCTGCTCATGAGAACCAGTTCCGGTCGCTCACCTACTTGCTTTACGGACTCACCGACCGGCTGACCGCGGGTTTGATCCCTACCGCCGGCTACAACCTGTTGAGCGGCAGTCCGAGCAGCCCCGGCGTTGCGCTGGGGGACCTGACCTTGGACGCTGAATACGGGCTCACGCGCTTTCACCAAGGGGCAGTTGGCGTCCGGCCACCGCCGTGGTGGTGCAGGAAACGCTGCCCACCGGCAAATACGACCGCCTGAGCGGGAGCTCCAACAGCGGCCTGGGCAGCGGGGCGTACACCACAATGCTGGGTGTCTATTCGCAAACGTATTTGTGGTTGCCGAACAGCCGCATTCTGCGCGTGCGCTTCAACGCGTCGCAGGCGTTCTCCAGCACGGTGAAGCTGGAAGGCATGAGCGTTTACGGGACGGGTGCAGAATTCCGCGGGCGCGCCCGGCCGGGCGCTTCCACCTTTGTGGATGCAGCCGCGGAATACAGCCTGACCCCCAGGTGGGCGCTGGCGCTGGATGTTACCTATCGCTACAACAACAACACGCGCGTGACCGGCTACGACACTGCGAATCCAACCCCAGCCGGCATTCCGATGGACTCCGGTTCCGGCTACGCGGTCGGCCTGGCGCCGGCCATTGAGTACAACTGGAGGCATAACCTGGGGGTGATCGTGGGCACTTACGCCATCGTCGCCGGGCGGAGCACCGCGGCCACGATTACTCCGGTGGTGGCCATCAACTTTTTCCATTGAGCCAGGCGGGAGTGCCCAAACGTGTGGTGCTCGATTTCCGAGCTCCAATTCGGCGCCGACCGCAGGAGGATTGCATGATCATCGAAATGCGCACCTACAAGATCAAGCCGGGCATGCGCTCTCGGTTCCTGGAGATATTCCGCGCCAAATCCATGCCCGCGCACGCGGAAATTGGCATGAAAATCCTGGGCCCTTTCCTTTCTATCGAAGATCCTGACGTCTTCTTCTTCATGCGCGGTTTTCCCGATGTGGCCTCGCGCGAACCCATGAAAGCCAAGTTCTACGAAGGCGAACTGTGGAAGCGGGAACTGGAGAACGTTCTGATGCCCATGATCGACAAGTACGAGGTGGTGCTGGTGGACGATCCCGAGAATCTGGTTTGCTGGTAATGCCGACAAACCGCCGTCCTATTTCGGAATCCAGATGGGGTTGGCGGTGAACAGGCCGGCGCCAAAGCCGATCTGGTAGGTCACGAACATCCCGAATACCAGGCTCACCAGGCCGGCCGCCCATTCAAAGTGGCGGCCCACGTTGACAAAGTGCTTTTGCCCGAAGGAGAAGGTGGAAGCTAGGGCAAGAGTAATCAGCATCATGCCCAGGACGGTACCAAAACCGAAGATCAGCAGATAGGCCACCGCCCAGCGTGCCGAGGGAATGGTGCTCAGCACCAGCAAGGCGATGGCGGCGGAGCCAGCCAAACCGTGGACAATCCCGATCAGCAGCGGGCGCACCATAATGTAAAGCGAGGAGCGGCCGAACCAATGATCGAGCCGGCTGACCGGGGTCTCCTGGTGGCGGTGTGTGGGAGGACTGGAGTGGGCGTGAATGTAGTCCCCATGCGCGTGGTAATGCACGCTGGGCTTGTGCTCCTGCTTAGAGCCCAGCGGCCATGCAAAACTGGCGCGCAGGTTGCGAATGCCCAGCGCGATGAGCATTAATCCCACCGCCAGCTCCATGGAGAGGCCCACACGCGGCGGCAGGGTAATGCGAAACAGAATGAGGACGGAGCCCACGGCAAAAATAGTAAGCGTGTGACCCACGCCCCAGGCGGCGCCGATGAACGCGGCGCGGCCAGCCTTCTGCTCGCGGGTCACGATGGTGCTGACCGCGATCACGTGGTCGGCGTCGGTGGCGTGACGCATTCCGAGAACGAATCCTACCGCTAGAATGGTGAACAGGCTGATCAATCGTCCTCGCAAACTCTTTTCGTGCGTGCCAGGTTTGCAGTCCGGCTCAGAACCCAATATTGTTACACAGCCTGTCACCCGCCGGTGGCGCACACATCAGCGTGTGTCAGGAACCCGCAAACTACTTGGCCTTCGACTCGCATGTTTGAGCCTGGTTTCGGTACCAGGTTCATGAGTCTTAAGCTTGAATTAAGGTGGAATGAAGTCCACTACTGGGGCGGAATCTGGCCCTCTGGTGGCAGGGCTAGGGCAAGGAGAAAGAGATGCGCAGCACGCTTGCGGCAGTTTTGATTTTCCTGGCGGCTTCACTGGCGGCCAGCGCGCAACACTACAAGGTCACAGGCAATATTCCGATTCCTGGAGAGGGAGGCTGGGATTATCTTTATGCCGATTCCGCCAACCGCACGCTCTACGTGGCCCATGATTCGGTCGTGGACTTGGTGAACCTCGATTCGGAGAAGCCAGAGGGGCAAATTTCCGGTATGAAGCACGTCCACGGCATCGCAGTGGCCCATGAGCTTAACCGCGGTTTTATCAGCGACGGCGGCAGCGGGGAAGTGGTGGTTTTCGATCTGAAAACTCACGCCGTGTTGCAGAAGGTGAAAGCGGGCGTGAATCCCGACGGCATTCTTTACGACCCCGCCAGCCAGCGGGTATTCGCTTTCAACGGCGGCAGCCACGATACCACGGCCATTGACGCCGCTACCGGCAAAGTCGCGGGCACCATCGCGCTGGGAGGCAAGCCCGAGTTTCCGGTGACGGACGCCAAGGGCGACGTTTACGCCAATATCGAAGACAAGAGCGAAATCGTTCGCCTGGACCCGCATACCCTGAAAATCAAGCAGCGGTGGTCTATCGCGCCCTGCCAGGAACCCTCCGGCCTGGCCTTCGATGAGCACGATCGCCGTCTCTTTCCCGTTTGCCAGGACAAGCTGATGGCGGTAGTGGATGCGGACAGCGGCAAGGTGGTGACGACTGTGCCCATCGGCCAGGGGCCGGACGCCGCCCGCTACGATGCCGATCGCAAGCTGGTGTTTTCCTCCAATGGACGAGATGGTACCTTGACCGTGGTCAAGCAGGAGGGTGCTGATAAGTACGTGGTGGCGGAAACGGTGACGACGGAGAAGAGCGCGCGCACCATGGCCTTGGATACCAAGACGCACAAGATCTACCTGGCAGCCGCCAAACTTGGCCCGCCGCCGTCCCCGAGCAAGGATAACCCGCACCCGCATTGGCCGACGGTCGTCCCGGGGACGTTTCACCTGCTGGTGGTTTCGCCGCAATAGTGGCGGAAAGCTGACATTTGTCGCGCGGGCGCCCTCGCCCGCCTTGTAGCGCAGGCATCTCGCTGGCTGTCTTGCGCACGTCTCCCCCCCAGTCCTTGCGTGTCGGCAAGCACTCTGTCACAAAGACAACTTGACGCGGTTCCGGAGCCCAAAAATTGGTACTATCCGAAAAGCTCATGAGCCGCGCCACCGACTCCTCCGAACCGCTTTGGACATCCGGGCTGTCCGCCGCCGCCGAAGAGTTGTTTCCCCAGTGCGGCGGGCAGAGATTCGGAATCGGGATCGCCGGACTGCGCGACATCCTGCACCAGGTTGGCGACAAGTACCTCTCTCCCGGCGATTCGCCCGCCGCCGCTCGCCACTTTTTCGCTGCCCTGCGCCTGGAGGAACTGGTGCTGGCGCGCGCCTGTGCCGCCGGCAACGAGGCGGCCTGGGAAGCCTTTCTGTTGCGCTACCGCGAGAAGCTGTACTCCGCAGCGCAGCATATTGCGCGCGAGGATTCGGCCGCCCGCGAGCTGGCCGACTCCCTTTATGCCGACCTGTTTGGCACTGCGGTGCGCGAAGGCAAGCGCGTCTGCAAGCTGGACTTCTACACCGGCCGGGGCTCGTTGGAGGTCTGGCTGCGCACCGTGCTCGCCCAGGAGTACATCAATCGCTACCGCACCCGGAAACGCCTGATCAGCCTGGAGGAGCAGGAGGAAGGTGGCGAGCAGTATGCCGCGCCGGTTGCCGAGCAGCAGGCCCCGGTGGACATCCGGCTACAAAGCGCTTTGGATGAGGCGCTTGGCACGCTGACTTCCGAGGACCGGTTTCTGCTCACTGCCTACTACCTCGATCACCGCACGCTGGCTGAGGTGGGCCGGGCGCTGGGCATACACGCTTCCAACGTCAGCCGACGGCTGGAGAAGCTGGCGGCGGGTATTCGTAGCAGCATTCGCAACCTGTTGCTCAAACAGGGCTTGTCGCAGCGCCAGGCAGAGGAGTTGATGGAAGTGGACGTTCGCGACCTGCAGGTGAATATTCGAGCTCGCCTGGCGCAAAAACCGCCGGGCAAACCGTTCTCCGATCAGAAGGCGGGGGCGTCCAGCGGGGAGGGGGAAGGCTAGCTGTGTCCGAGCTGCCAAAATTCGTGCTGCAAAGGCTGGCGGCAACCGCTGCTCCGGCAGAGCACCCCGGCGCCGACCTGCTCGCTGCTTTCGCCGAGCAGAACCTCTCGGATGCGGAACGCGAGAAGCTCCTGACTCATCTCGGAACCTGCGCTCAATGCCGCGAAGTGGTCTGGCTTGCTCTCCCGGAGATGGAAGCGGAGCAGCTGGTAGTCGGTGCTGCACGACCCAAGTGGTTTCCCGTGTGGCGCTGGGTTGGTGTGGCAGCGGTCGTGGCGGTGGTGGCGACAGTAGCGCTCGTTTATCGTGGCGGACCCGGACCGGCAGGGGAAGAGGTGGCTTCAGCACCGCAACCGCCGGCCATCGCCCAGCAGCGCGATACACAAGCTCTGAAAAGCAAAGACGCCGCGCCCGCCCCTGCGGCGGAGGCGCGCTTAGATGCCAGGAACGCCCCGGCCAGGGTGGCGCCCCAATCGCGCATGGAAGCGAAGGTTGCGACACCAAAAATCGCGACTGCGACCGGCGAGCAGGTCGCAGCCAATGAGGTAGCTTCTGGGACGTTGGCCAAGTCTGATGCCCAGTCAGCAGACAGAGTCGCCTCCTTGCAGGCTGCGGCTCCCGTCCCCAATCATGCAGCCCTTCCGGGCCCTCCTCTTGCCGCCTCCACCGACGAAGCGGGTGTAATGATCGCTTCCAATATCCCGGCGCGTTCGATGGGCAAGAAGAAGCTGGCCCCGCCCACCCGCTGGATGCTTTCCGGCGAGGGCGCGCTGCTGCGCTCGACAGATGCTGGCAACAACTGGCAGAGCGTGCCCTTTAACAGCTCCGATGTTTTCCGCGCGGTGGCCGTGGTCGGACCGCGCGTGTGGGTGGGCGGCCGAGGTGGTGCGCTCTATTTCAGCGCCGATGACGGCAGCCAGTGGACGCGCCTGTCGCCTGCCGCCGCCGGTGTCCTTCTCAACGATGACATCAGCAAACTCGCCTTTCACGACGGCCAGCATGGCAGCCTGACCACCGCCGCCGGCCAAGTCTGGATCACCTCCGACGGCGGCCGCTCCTGGCAGAAGCAGTAGCCGTTCTCCTCTCCTCTCAGCCTGAAGCCCGCGAATCGTGCTAAAACTATTGCTTTTGACTGTGTCGCGAGGACTCGAATGAGCGCTGCCAGAAAGACTTTGAATGTTGCCATGATCGGCCAGGGCTTCATGGGCCGGGCCCACTCCAACGCCTTCCACCAGGTGGGACACTTCTTCGACACGCCTCTCGACCTGCGGCGCAAGGTGATTTGCGGACGCAACCGCGAAACTCTGGACGCCATGGCGGCGCGCTGGGGTTGGGAGGAAACCGCCACCGAATGGCGGCAGGTGGTGGAACGCAAAGACATTGACGTGGTGGACGTGGCCACGCCCAACCACCTGCACGCGCCCGTAGCTTTGGCGGCGGCCAAGGCGGGCAAGATCCTGCTGTGCGAGAAGCCGCTGGCCATGTCGGTTGCGGAAGCGGAACAGATGGCGGCGGCGGCGCGCAAAGTGCCCAACCTGGTGTGGTTCAACTATCGGCGCGTGCCCGCCATTGCCCTGGCCAAGCGCCTGATGGAGGAAGGCCGCCTGGGACAGGTCTATCACTACCGCGCGATTTACCTGCAGAGCTGGGGACCCGAGCGCGAAGGAGTGTGGCGGTTCAAGAAAAGCGAGGCGGGCAGCGGCGCCATGGGCGACCTGCTCTCCCACTCAGTTGATTTGGCGCTCATGCTGAACGGCGAAATCGGCGAGCTTTCCGCCATGCTGAAGACATTTGCCCCGCCGCCGCGCGATGTGGACGACGCCGTGTTGCTGCTGGCGCGCTTCGTCAACGGCAGCATCGGCAGCTTCGAGGCCACTCGCTATGCCATTGGCCGCAAAAACTACAACCAGTTCGAGATTCATGGCTCCAAGGGCATGCTGCGTTTCAACCTGGAAGATCTGAACCGGCTGGAGTTTTACGACGCCGGCGACAAGCAGGAGATTCTGGGCGGGCACCAGGTGCTGGTCACCGGGCCGGGGCATCCCTACGTGGATCGCTACTGGCCGCCGGGACACATCATCGGCTACGAGCACACCTTCATTTCCACGCTAGCGGACTTCCTGGACGCGCTGGCCAAGGACCAGCCCTTCCATGCCAACTTCGACGACGCGCTCCAGGTGCAGCGGGTGTTGGAGGCGGTGGAGCGCTCGGCGGGGGATGGGAAGTGGGTCAAGCTGGGACAGGGTGTCGGCTGAGCCGCAAGAAGTGAATACCGCGCAACCGGCTGCAACGTAAGTACATTATTGTACGTACAGAAATATATTGACAATCAGTGATCTAAGACCCATCATACTGATAGCTCGGGCGAATGTACTAAATGCGGTTTGAATGGGATGAGAGGAAAAACCGGGAAAACCGCCGCAAGCACCGGATTTCGTTCGAGCTTGCAGTTGAGGTGTTCAACGATCCGTTGTGCTTAACAATTCCGGACCAAATCGTCGATGGTGAAGAACGACTGTGGACCTTGGGAAGCGTGGGAGGCGGAAGCATTGTGCTTGTTGTAGTCCACAGTATCCCGAACCAAGGTGGCGAAGAAACAATACGTATTCTCTCGGCCCGGAAAGCTACACCTCGTGAGAGGAAATTCTATGAAGAAGATGACAAGTGAGCAACGTCGGAGGGAGCTTGAGGCGGTTGCTGCCATGGCGGACGATCAAGTTGACATCTCCGACATCCCTGAACTCACGTATGAGCAGTTGCAGAAAGGAGTACGTGGCCGGATGTACCGGCCCATCAAACGGCCTGTAACAATGCGGTTGGACGCTGACGTCATCCAGTGGTTGAAAGAAGGAGGGCGAGGGTACCAGACAAAAGCGAATCGCCTGTTGCGGGCAGCGATGCAACAGAGTCTTGCGAGACCACAAAACAATTCCAACAAGCACACCTTGCGCAAACAGGCGCCGGCAACTTCGCGTCAATCGCGAATGAAACGTTAAGGTCTAGGTGACCGCTAATCCCCGGCCTGGTTCCGTTTAAGATTCCCACGCTGGAGGTTTCAGTCCAGGAAGATGTCGCTTCTCAGTTGCGCGCCGGGCGCCACCGCGTAGCGGGAGAAATCGGTGACGCCGGCGGAGGCCAGCACCTGTTCATCAATGAAGAAGTTGCCGGTTGTGCTTTTGCTGTCGGCAGTCAGGATGTGCCAGGCCGCGTCGGCCACGATCTCCGGCGTGCGCCCGCGCTGGGGTTCGGCGCCGGGGATGACCTGCAGCGCGGCGGTGGCGATGATAGTGCGCGGCCACAGCGCGTTCACCGCGATGCCCTGCGAGCGAAACTCCTCGGCCATGCCCAGCACGCACAGGCTCATGCCATATTTCGACATGGTGTAAGCCAGGTGCGGCGCGAACCACTTGGCGCGCAAGTCCAGCGGCGGCGCGAGGTTCAGGATGTGCGGGTTGGCCGCTTTGGCCAGATACAGCAGGCAGGCTTGCGAGCAAATGTACGTGCCGCGCACATTGATACCCATCATCAGGTCGTAGCGCTTCATGGGCGTCTGCAGCGTGCCCGTAAGGCTGATGGCGCTGGCGTTGTTGACCAGGATGTCTATGCCGCCGAAGCGCCCCACCGCCTGCTCCACCGCCGCTTGCACCTGTTCGTCGAAGCGGATGTCCATGGCGATGGGCAGGGCCTTACCGCCGGCAGCTTCGATTTCCTTGGCGGAGGTGTAGATGGTTCCGGGCAGCTTGGGGTTCGGCTCGGTAGTTTTGCCGGTCACCACGATGTTGGCGCCGTCGCGCGCCGCCCGTAGCGCAATGGCCAGCCCGATGCCTCGGCTCGCCCCGGTAATGAACAGTGTTTTCCCTGCCAGCGTTGCCATGGGCGCATTGTACGCCGGGCAACTTGCCCCTCGAACTTCACGGCCGCCAGCGGTGCGAGTTTAAGTTGCGTGACAGCATCAATTTGAGTGTGACTTTGTCGGACCCAGGCGTCAAACCGAAGCCAATGCCCGCTTCCACATCAATCCCCAGGATTTTGCTGCTGGAGTGATCCATGACGGCCCAGAGTTCGTGAAACTGCTGATCGGATGGGACAAAGTCGTGCAGCGTGCCGAAACCGGCGTACTCTTCGACCGCCAGCGCCCAGTTGTCATTCAGGTTGTAAGCGATTCGGCCGGCGGGATTGTACTGCAGGCCGCCAAAGCCTCCCCTATAGTCCGTGTCCAGGATTGGGTTGTAAATCAAATCCACTGGATGCAGGTGCAGCCCTATGATTGGCCTGATCTCGGAGGTGATGGTTCTGTCCTCCCAATAATTGGCATTCACGCTGAACTCAAAATTGGCTCCGTAAAACAATTTGTGATCATGAGCGTGGGGCCGGACAAACAGTTCGCGAAGTTTGAAACCGTTGAGCGTCGCCCCCTGGTTCGTCGAGTAAAAGCTGTATACCGGAAGATAAAGCCCCTGCTCAAACCAGGGCGTAACGCCGTAGGCCCATTCGGCCGTTCCATTGAACGAGTGGTCCGCGATTATGGCGCCAGGGAAGTCGGGAGTCGTCCGCCCCAGGGGCGTGAAGTTGCTGTGAATCATCAGGTTGAAGATGCCTGGCGGTGCGATTTCCGCATCGTAGACCTGAATCTCATCGGTTTGCGCGCGAGCCGGGAGCGTGCACAGGAGAACTAGCATCACCAGGTAAGGCAGCTTCCACACCGGCAGGATCGTTCTCATTCTTGGCCGTGGTAACCCCTTAAGAAGTTCGAACAGGATACTACGAACTGCTCACCGGGCTGAGGGGGTGCTTGGGTGGAGCAGCAACTGTATCGTGGAGACAGTCGACGGCCAAAGCAGCCTCAGTCGGGCGCTTGTCGTAGACCGTCAGCCGTAGACGGGTTCTACGCCCTCTTCCTGGCCCGCGCCATAGCCTCCCGCGCCTCGCGGTCAGCGGTGCGGCGACGCTCGGTTTCGCGCTTGTCCCACATCTGCTTGCCTTTCGCCAATGCCAGTTCCAGCTTGACTCGCCCATTCTTGAAATACATGCGGGTAGGAATCAGGGTCAGGCCGCGCTGCTGAGTTTTCCCAATAAGCTTTCGCAGCTCTTCCTTGTGCACCAGCAACTTACGGGTACGTAGCGGTTCGTGGTTGAATATGTTCCCGTGCTCGTAGGGACCGATATGCGCGTTCAAGAGCCATAGTTCGCCCTCTTTGATCAGGCCGTAAGCGTCTTTCAGGTTCGCCCGGCCGGCACGAACGGACTTCACTTCGGTCCCGGTGAGGGCGATCCCGGTCTCGAATTTTTCCAGCAGAAAGTAATTATGGGATGCGACCCGGTTCACAGAGGCATCTCGCTGCCCAGCGGCGGTGGGATCGCGGCGGGGGTTTTTCTCCGGCTGGGAACGCGTGGGATGTGCAGGCTGGCGAGGCATTTAGCACCATCGGCATAGTACCAAAAGCCGCACCCGCCCCTCATCGGTAATTGCCGGGGCCCGCTTTTTCCGGTGCTATAATGCGATTTCCTCATGCAAAAAGGCTCTTTCCGTTCGATCTTGTAGTAAGGAGAGGCTTGCCGCATGTGCGCCACAGGTCCAATCCGCTTGGGAGTATCTTGATGCACAAATTGACCCGGTGGTCCGGGGTATTGCTGTTGCTTGCTGCGGTCAGCCTCCCCGTCTTCGCCGAGAAGGCTAAGTCCCTTTATAAAAAAGGCAGAGAAGCGGAAGCCCGGCAGGATTACGTGCAGGCCTACGAGGACTACCGCGACGCCTACAATCAGAAGCCTGACGATCTGTACTATCGAACGGCCTATGAGCGCCTGCGCTTTCTGGCCGCCGCCACCAAGGTGCACCAGGGGCAGTTACTGCGCCAGGCGGGTCAGTTGCAGCTGGCGCTGAAGATGTTCAACGAGGCGCTGGCCATTGATCCGTCCAGCTTTATCGCCAAGCAAGAGATCAAGCGCACCCAGGAAATGATTCAGAAGGCGCAAGCCGCCGGGAAGGCTGTGCCTCCGCCCACCCCTCCGGGGCCTCTGGGGAAGATGCTGGAACAGGCGGGCGGGCCGGTTGAGTTGGCTCCCATCTCCAACACCCCCATTACCCTGAAGATGACGGAGGACAGCAAGGTAGCTTACGAGACCGTCGGCAAACTGGCCGGCATCAACGTGCTGTTTGATCCTGATTACACCTCGCGGCGCATCCACATCGAGCTGAACGGGGTCACGCTGCAGCAAGCCCTGGAGATCGTGGCGCTAGAGTCGAAAACCTTCTGGCGGCCGGTTACGCCGAACACCATTTTTGTAGCCGCCGACAATCCGGCCAAGCGCAAGGAACTGGAACAGAGCGTCATCAAGACGTTTTATCTCTCCAACCTGTCCGCGCCGACTGAGCTCCAGGACGTGGTGAATGCCATGCGCACCATCCTGGAAGTCAGCCGGATCCAGCAGCTGCCCTCGCAGAATGCCATTGTGGTGCGGGGCACGCCTGACCAGGTGGCGTTGGCGGAAAAGCTGATCGGCGATATTGATAAGGCCAAGCCGGAGGTGGTGGTAGACATCGCGGTCATGCAGGTGAACCGCGAGAAGATTCGCACCCTGGGTATCAATCCGCCCACCAGCGCCACGGTTACGCTGCAGCCGAATGTGGCCACGACTACCACGACCGCAACCACCGGAGCCGGCAATACCGGCACGGTGTCCTCAACGGCCGGTACTCCGGGCACCATCAACCTGAACGCGCTGGGTAATCTGAACGCCACCGATTTTCAGGTGAACATCAGTTCGGCCACGGCCACCGCGTTGTACAGCGATAACGACAGCCGCATCCTGCAGCAGCCGGAGATTCGCGCGGTAGATGGGCAGAAGGCCTCGCTGAAAATTGGCGAGCGCGTGCCGGTGGCTACCGGTTCATTCCAGCCCGGCATCGGCGGCGTGGGCATCAACCCGCTGGTAAACACCCAGTTCCAGTACCTGGACGTGGGCGTAAACATTGACATTACGCCGCACGTGCACGCCGACGGCTCGGTCTCGCTCAAGGTCATGATGGACGTTTCCAACGTGGCCGGGAACACCAACATCGGCGGCATTCAGCAGCCCATCATCGGGCAGCGGAAGATCGAGCACGAAATCCGCCTCCAGGAAGGCGAGGTTAACCTGCTGGGCGGCATGTTCGAGCACGACGACGTGCGCAGCCTGACCGGATATCCCTGGCTGTCGCAAATTCCCATCCTGCGCTACTTCTTTGGACAGACCAATGTGGACCGCCGGAACAGCGAGATTGTCTTCGTGCTGACGCCGCACGTCGTGCGCGGGCAGATGCTCGATCCCATGAACCAGCGGGTGATTGATGTGGGCACGGCCAATGCCATTGACCTGAAGCAGGCCAGCGTGACCATGCCGGCAGCACCTGGAGCCGGCCCCGCCATACAGGTTCCGGCCGCCACTCCAGCGCAACCTGCGGCGCAACCTGGCGCTCCTCCGCAAGCGGCGGGGGCAGCCACTCTCAGTTTTGATCCGGCCACCGTCACCCAGGCGGTGGGCAAGACCTTCGCCGTCAACGTGGTGCTCAGCCAGGTGCAGAACCTATATTCGGTGCCGGTGCAAATTACCTACAACCCCAACGTGCTCGAGGTGGTGAACGTCTCCGACGGTAACCTGCTCTCCAAGGACGGGCAGCCGGTGGCGCTGGTGCACCGCGACGATCCTAGTACTGGAACGCTTCAAGTTACGGCCACGCGTCCGCCTAATTCCGGTGGGGTTTCCGGAGAAGGCCAGGTGTTCACCATTACGTTCCTGGCCAAAGGGGCGGGAACTTCGACGCTCAACATTGCCCGCGACGGGCTGCGCGACAGCTCCATGCAGCCCATCCAGGCCAGCGGCGCTCAGGCTAGGGTGACGGTGCAATAGCCGGTTAAGCCATTAGAATGGCTGAAGGAAGTTAATGATATTCAGGTTTTCCAGAACGGGGTGCTTTTCCCCGTCGGCGCATAACGAGATTCCACGCAGCAGCGCACCGATTCGCCGTTTCCGCCGTGCCAGAGGCGGCTTCACACTCATCGAGATGATTGTGGCCATCAGCATTCTGGCCATCCTGACCGGCATGGCCGTACCCCTGGTGCGGGTGAAGATCCAGCGCGAGCGGGAGGTTGAGTTGCGGCGCGACCTGTGGGAGATGCGCGACGCCATTGACCGTTATAAGGCCGATGCGGATCGTGGCGCTTTCCAGGTGAAGGCGGGCACCAATGGCTATCCCCCGGATCTGGATACCCTGGTCAATGGCGTGGACGTGGGTGGCAAGAAGGTGCGTTACCTGCGGCGCATTCCGGTAGATCCCATGACCGGCAAAAACGAGTGGGGGATGCGTTCTATGCAGGACGATCCCGATTCCGACTCCTGGGGCGGGGACAATGTCTTCGACGTTTACAGCAAGTCGCAGGGCACGGCCCTGGATGGCACCCGATACGACCAATGGTAGGAAGACTCGCAACCCGAAAGCGGCGCGGCTTCACCCTGATTGAGCTGATGATGGTGATCAGCATCATCCTGATCCTGGTGTCGGTGGCCGCTCCCATCTACAAGACCGCCATCCTGCACGCGCACGAAGCGGTGCTGCGCGACGACCTGTTTACCCTGCGTTCCCTCATCCAGCAGTACACGCTGGACAAGCAGAAAGCGCCACAGTCGCTGGACGATCTGGTCAGCGCCGGCTACATCAAGCAGATTCCCAAAGACCCCTTCACCGGCTCCTCCGACACCTGGGTGACCGACCAGGAAGACGTGCTGCTCAGCGTGGACCAGCAGCAGCCCGGCATTATTGACGTGCACAGCGGCTCCAGCCAGACCAGCTCGGAAGGCACGCCGTACAG
>JBLMXE010000314.1:0-4137 GCA_050257615.1 Chlamydiota bacterium
GATGGGTATCGGTGCCGCCGGAGACCAGGCGGAAACCTTCGTTGCGCAGCGCCTCCGCGAGGGTCTTGGCGTTGGTGACGATCTGGCGGGCGTAATCTTTGAATTCCGGCTGCAAGGCCTCGCGGAAGCACACAGCCTTGGCGGCCACAATGTGCACCAGGGGGCCGCCCTGGTCGCCGGGGAAGACGATCTTATCAATAGCGGCTGCGTATTCCTGCTTGCACAGGATCATGCCGGCGCGCGGACCGCGCAGCGTCTTGTGCGTGGTGGTGGTGACGATCTGAGCGTGGGGCACAGGGGAAGGATGCACGCCGCCCGCGACCAGTCCGGCGAAGTGCGCCATGTCAACCAGGTAGAGGGCGCCGACCTTATCCGCAATTTGCCGCATGCGGGCGAAATCAATGATGCGCGGGTAGGCGCTGCCGCCGCCGATGATCAGCTTGGGGCGCTCGCGCTCAGCCAGCTTTTCCAACTCGTCGTAATCAATGGTCTCGGTTTCGCGAGTCACGCCGTAGGGAACGATCTTGTACGTCTTGCCGGAAAAATTCAGGTGGTGGCCATGGGTAAGGTGGCCGCCGTGGGCCAGGTTGAGGCCCAGAATGGTGTCGCCGGGCTGCAGCACCGCGCCATAGGCTTCCATGTTAGCGGAGGAGCCGGAGTGCGGCTGCACGTTGGCGTGCTCCGCGCCAAAAAGCTGCTTGGCGCGGTCGCGGGCCAGGTTCTCCACCACGTCCACGAACTCGCAGCCGCCGTAATAACGTTTGCCGGGATAGCCTTCGGCATACTTGTTGGTGAAGACCGAGCCCATGGCTTCGAGCACGGCTTCGCTGACAAAGTTTTCGGAGGCGATCAGCTCCAGGCCTTCGTGCTGGCGGCGCACTTCGTTGTCAATTGCGGCGGCTACTTCCGGATCAACTTCGTAGAGGGGGCGGGACATGGCGAGGTTCATAAATTGGCTCTCGGGTTGTGGCTGCTAGCTACTAGCTACTAGCTTGGCTGTCAGCTCTCAGCTATCAGCTGTCAGCTAAACCAATCGTCATTCTTCAATCTTCATTCATCAATTATGTCATTCGTCAATCATTCGATGGCCATGATCTTATCTACGCGGCGCTGGTGGCGTCCGCCTTCGAAACGCGTTTCCAGAAATTTGCGCACCAGTTTTTCCGCGGTGACGGCGTCGGTGACGCGGGCGCCCAGGCAGAGCACGTTGGCATCATTGTGAGCGCGGGCCATCTCGGCTTCGAATTCGGTGCCCACCTTGGCGGCGCGGATGCCCGGCACTTTGTTGGCGCTCATGGACATACCGATGCCCGTGCCGCACACCAGAATACCGAAGTCGGCCTGCCGGCGGGCCACTTCCTCGCCCACGGCGCGGGCGAAGTCGGGATAGTCTACCGAGTCGTCCGAATGGGTGCCTCGGTCGTCCACTTCAAGGCCCTGGGCGGCAAGCAGGCGCTTGACACTCTCCTTCAATTCAAAGCCGGCGTGGTCTGCTCCCAAGGCAATCTTCATGACCTGCCATTCTACCCTCAGAAAGCCCAAAACCTTCAACGCAGAGGCCGCAGAGGAGACAGCCCAGGGCCTCGCAGGCCGCCTCAGCGACATCACTGCGGTGGGCCGCCCCGGGTATGAGAGAATCCCTTTTCAGCCTATGACCCGGCACCTGAGCGAGAGCGAGCGGCTGCGCAAAATCGTGGAGGCATTTCCCCAGGTCACAGTAACGGTGCTGGGCGATATGGTGGCCGACGAGTTTGTCTATGGTGAGATTTCCCGGGTCTCGCGCGAAGCCCCGGTGCTCATCCTCAAGCACCGCGAGCGCGAGGTGGTGCCGGGAGGAGGCGCCAACGCGGTTTATAACCTGGCTGACCTGGGGGTAAACGTGCTTCCCGTTGGGGTGGTGGGCGAGGATGAGGCGGGCAAGTTGCTGCTCAAGCGCTTTCGCCAGAAGCGGATCCCGGTCAGCGGGCTGATCCGGGAGAAGGGCTATGGCACGGTCACCAAGACGCGCATCCTGGCGGGCATGACGCATTCGGCGCGGCAGCAGGTGGTACGGGTAGACCGCGAACCGGAAAGCGAGCCCAGCCAGCACGTGGTGCGCGAGCTTATTCTGGCAGCCAAGCAGTACGCCCACGCCTCCGACGCGCTGCTGGTCTCTGATTATGGCTATGGCGCGGCCACGCCGGAAATTCTCGATTCCATCCGCTCCGGGGGCTGGAACGGCATCCCCATTACCCTGGACTCGCGCCACCGCATGCTGGATTACGCGGGAGTGAGCGCGGCCACGCCCAACGAGCCGGAGGTGGAGGAACTGCTGCAGATGCACATCGGCAACAACTGGGCGAAGCTGCTCTCGGCGGGCGAGCAGCTCATGAAGAAGATGAAGTTGCAGTCGCTGGTCATCACGCGCGGCCGCGACGGCATGGTGACCTTTGCGCGCAAGCAAAAGCCCGTGGATATTCCTATCTACGGCAGCGACCAGGTAACGGATGTGACCGGGGCGGGCGATACGGTGATTGCCACGTTTACGGCGGCGCTGGCTGCGGGCGCGGATCCGCAAGCCGCAGCGCAACTGGCCAACTATGCCGGCGGCATCGTGGTCATGAAGCGGGGCACGGCCACGGTGACGCGGCAGGAGCTGCTGGAGGCGCTGCAGCACACTCTCCCGGCCATTCGGCCGCATTGAATGCGTTTTCGATAACATTGAGCGAGACTCCCAACAAGGTTGTGGACCGGCAGACGCTGCAGCGCCGGGTGGCGGAGTGGCGGCGGGCCGGCGAGAGCGTGGTGCTGGCCAATGGCTGCTTTGACCTGCTGCACGTGGGCCACATTCGCTATTTCCGCGCCGCCAAGGCGCTGGGCGGCCGCCTGGTGGTGGCCATCAACTCCGACGCCAGCGCCCGCCGGCTGAAAGGCAAAGGGCGCCCCTTCATGCCCGAGCAGGAGCGCGCAGAGATCATTGCCGCCCTGCAGGATGTGGACGCGGTGGTGATCTTTTCCGAGCCCGACGTGCGCGCTCTGGTGCGGGAAATTCGCCCCGAGGTTCAGGTCAAAGGTACGGACTACACCGCGGAGAGCGTGCCCGAGCGCGATGTGGTGAGGGAGTGCGGCGGGCGAGTGGAGATCGTGGGCGATCCCAAAGACCATTCCAGCAGCGAGATGCTGCGCGCCATGAAAAAGTGAGATGCAGCTGGCCACTATTTCGGAAGCGGAACAGGGCGCGGTGATGCACCGCCATCAGACCGAAGTGCAGGAGATGGCGCAGGGCATCGAGCGTGTGCTGATCGTTCGACTGGGTTCCATGGGCGACGTGATCCACGCTCTGCCGGCCGCCGCCTTGCTGCGCCGCGCCTTTCCTTTCCTCACCCTGGGCTGGATGATCGAGGAACGCTGGGCGGAACTGCTGTGCGCTCCGGGCACGCCGCGGGCGGGGCCGCGTGGCGCCGGGCGGCCGCTGGTGGATGTGGTCCACGCTGTCAATACGCTGCAGTGGCGCTCGGCGCCCTTCTCCGGCGAAACCTGGAAGGAAGCCAGGAGCGCCTGGCGGGAGCTGCGCGCTGCGAAGTATGAGTTGGCCGTGGACTTCCAGGGCGCGGTGCGCACGGCCTTAATGGCGCGCTGGACGGGCGCTGAAGCGGTAGCGGGGTTCGCGCGCCCGCGCGAACACGCGGCGGGCGTCTTCTACACCCACACGGTGGAGGCCGGAGGTATGCACGTGATCGAGCAGAATGCAGCCCTCGCTGCCGCCATCGCCGGGGTAAGGGCGGAAGTTCCGCGGGCCGAGTTTCCTCTCGACCCGGTGGCGGAAGAGTCCTGTGAACGGCGCCTCCGCCTTCACGCAGTACGGCAATTCGCCATACTGAATCCTGGCGCAGGGTGGGCAGGGAAGCAGTGGCCGGCGGAGCGCTATGGCGAAGTGGCCAGGGGGTTGGCGAGGATGGGGCTGCGCTGCCTGATCAATTTTGGTCCCGGCGAAGAGCCGCTGGCACGGGCGGCCGCAGCTACCAGTGCTGGTGCGGCAGAGGCAGTACCAAGTTCCGTAAGCGAATTGATCGCCTTCACCCGGCGGGCGCGTCTTTTCATTGGCGGCGATACCGGGCCCATGCACCTGGCGGCAGCGCTGGGCGTCCCCGTGGTCGC
>JBLMXE010000315.1:0-4496 GCA_050257615.1 Chlamydiota bacterium
CTGCGGCCAGGCCGATGACTCCACCGTTCGACACATTCTTGCTCAGGCTGATGGCATCAGCGTTGGATTTCTCCCGCGCCATGCTGTTCTGATCACTGCCGATCAGGGCGCCCGTTGTCGCGGCCAGAGGAGCAAGCCAGAATGAATCCTGCACCCGCAAGTGAAAGGGACTGGTCCAGATGGCTTTCTGGTCGCCGGGAAGATTCAGGAATACCCGTTTGACGGAGACTTTATGTGACTCACTGCTGTCCTGTGACTGCGGCTGTGGTTGAGGCGTAGGTACGGGCTGAGCGCCGCCTGCCGCGCAGCCGATCCCCAGACACGGTTGCTGCTGCGAGGACCCCGGAGATTGCTGCGAGAACGCCTGATGTGCCAGGGTCACGTACACAAGAATGGCAATGCACGTCGCCTTGAGAGACGAATGAATACGCATGAAATTGAATGAAACCTGACAGACACTATACAAGAAAAAGACCGGACCATTTTACCGAAACAGACGCTGTGGCAGCGCATAACCCGCAGCCTTGCTGTGCGTTACGTAGATTACCTCAGGTCAGGGACGGCCACCCTGACCTGTAGAAACCAGTGAACAGCACCACGCTGCAACTCCTGCCCGCATGTACGAAAGCCCGGCGCCCTGAGCGCAGAAGACAGCCTGCTATCCTCTTCCCGCATCCGAGATATCAACGACGCAACAGCCGCGGACAGCTGCGCCTGTCCTGCCTTGGGGGAGCTATCCATGTACAAAAGACCGGCCGAAGAACGCGCCAGCAGCGAACCGCTCAACATCGACGAGATCCGCCTGGTCGCCGATCTGCGCATCATGCACGCCAAAGTGGACGAACTGTTTCAGGTCGTCTCCAATCTCAAGCGTCGCCACAATGAAGCCGACATCCGCCGCTACGCCGACGAGCCCATTCTGGAAGAGGACATCTCCCGCGTCGACCAGATCTATCTCTGGTTCGTCAGCCTCAAGGAAGCAGGGCTCAGACGGACCGGCTAAGCACCGCGCGCTCATCCATACTTTGGCGACCCCCCTTTTCGCAGGGACCCCTCCTATATTCTTGTCCACCGTATCTGCGCGCATGTAAGATGCGATACATTAGCTCAAGGCTCCCTCAAGACAACCAAACAGCGCATGCACGGTTTTTACGGTCGCTTTCTCCAATCCGCGGAGCAGTTCCCTGCCCGCATCGCCGCCGAACTCCAGCGGACGAGCGGAGGAGTGGAGCAGCTCACGTATTCCGAGCTGCGCCACCGGGCCGAATCTGTGGCCCGCTGGCTGCGCGACTCCGGCATGTCGCCCGGCGCGCGCTGCGCCATCCTGGCCGGCAACGGTCCGCTCTGGGTGGCGGCTTACCTCGGCGTCATGGCCGCAGGCGGGGTTTCCGTTCCGCTTGATACCGCTTTCAACGCCCATCAGGTCAACAAGCTCCTCTGGGACTCCGGCGCAACCATCATCTTTACTGACTCCAAACATCTTCCGCTCGTCGAAAAAGCCGTGCAGGAAACGCTCGTCCGCATCGTCATGATTGACGGCTCGGGCGAGGGCCGCTACTCCAACCTGCTCAGCATGTTTCAAACCGCCGCAGACGGCACAGCCAGCTTCACCCCTGCCGAGCGCAGCACTGACGATCTGGCCGTGCTCATGTACACCTCCGGCACCACGGCCGATCCCAAGGGCGTGATGCTCACCCACGGCAACCTGCTGGCCGAAGCTGAATCCGTTTTCAGCTTCATCCACATCAGCGAGCGAGACTCCATTCTCGCGGTGCTGCCGCTCTTCCACGCGCTGGCGCAGATGGCCAACCTGCTGCTGCCCTTCGCCGCCGGCGCGCGCATCGTTTACATCGAAGAGATGAACACCACCGAACTTCTGCGCGCCCTGAGCGAACGCAACGTCACGCTCTTCTGCTGCGTGCCGCAGTTCTTTTATCTCATCCACGAGCGCGTGATGCAGGAAGTCGCCCGCCGCGGCTTCTTCGCCCGCCTCGCGTTCCGCGCCATGATGTCCAGCTCCGGCGCGGCACGCCGCATCGGCTTCGGACGCCTTCCCGGCAAGCTTTTCTTCGCGCGCATTCATAAGCTGCTCGGTCCCAACATGCGTTACCTCATCACCGGCGGCTCGGCCTTCGATCCCAAAATCGGGCGCGACTTCCAGCGCCTCGGCTTCAACGTGCTCCAGGCTTACGGGCTCACAGAAACCAGCGGCGCCGCCACCGCCACTCCGCCCAAACCCAACGTGCTCGGCTCCGTGGGACGCCCGCTTCCCGGCGTGCAAGTGAAAATCATTGACCCGCAACCGGAGGAAGGCGTGCCCTTCCCCGTGGGCGAAGTCGCCATCGCCGGCGGCATCGTCATGAAGGGCTATTACAACCGCCCTGATGCCACCGCCGCCATCATCAAAGACGGCTGGCTGCTCTCCGGCGACCTCGGCTACCTCGATCCGCGCGGCAATCTCTTCATCACCGGCCGCCGCAAGGAGATGATCGTCCTCAGCTCCGGCAAAAACATCTACCCGGAAGAGATTGAAGCCGAGTACCTGAAATCTCCTTTTATTAAGGAGATCTGCGTCATGGGCCTCACCAGCCGCCCCGGCGAGCCCTTTTCCGAGCGCCTGCACGCCGTCATCGTCCCGGACTTTGACGTGCTGCGCCAGCGCGGCATCGTCAACGCCCGCGAGGTCATCCGCTTTGACGTGGAGAACCTCTCCGCCGAGCTGCCAGGCGCCAAGCGCATCCTCAGCTTCGATCTCTGGCCTGACCTGCTGCCCCGCACCACCACGCGCAAGCTCAAGCGCTTTGAGATCCAGCGCCGCGTGCAACAGCAGAGCGAGCACAGCATGGCCGAAGCCGCAGGCATAACAAACGAAGAACCCAGCGCCGAAGAAGCCCTGTGGATCTCTGAGCCCGACGTGCAGCGGGCCATCGCCATTATCCGCAGCGCGAGCAAGACCAAAAAGCCGGTGCAGCCATCTGCAAATCTCGAGCTCGATCTCGGCTTTGACTCCATGGAGCGCGTCGAGCTGGTCGTCGCCCTGGAGCAGGCCTTCGGCGTAGAGGTGGAAGATAAAGTCATCTCCCACGTCTTCACCGTACGTGAGCTGGTCGATACCATGCTGCATGCACGTGAACTCGGTGGCACAGCGCCGGAGACCCCAACAGGCACCGAAGCCTCTGGCGCATCGCCCGATGCCGCAAGTTCCGCCGAAGCCACGCACCCAAAATCCGCTCGCCCGCGCGAATCCGCTGCCGGATGGGACACCGTGCTCGCCGCTCCGCCCGACGATCCTGCCGTCAGCCAGGCCCTGCACACCAGCGTCGCGTTCACCTTTCTATGGTTCATCGTGGCCCGGATGCTGGTGCTCTTCGTGCGCGTCGTCTTCGGGCTCAAGGTCAGCGGCCGTGAGAAGCTTCCCCGCAAGGGGCCGTTCATACTCTCGCCCAACCACCAGAGCTTTCTCGATGCTCCGGTGGTCGCCGGCCTCATGCCCTGGCGGCTGTTCAAGGACATGTTTTACGTCGGCACCTCCGAGATATTCGGCAAGAATCCCGGGGGCAAGATTCCCGGCGGCAAAAGTGGAGCCAAAACTTCAGGAGCCACTGCCGGCCCCGGGTCGCCGAACGGCCCGATGTTGGCCGGTCGGGGTGGAGGTCCGGGTGTTCGCACCTTTGCCGGATTCAACCCGTTCTACCTGCTTGGCCGGACGTTCAAGCTGGTTCCTGTCGATCCCGACTCCAACCTGGTCAACGCCATGCGCGCCGGCGCATACGGCCTTCGCCAGGGCGACAACCTGGTCCTTTATCCTGAAGGCGAGCGCTCCATTGACGGCACGCCCAAACGCTTCAAGAAGGGCGCCGCCATCCTATCCACACATCTTCAGGCGCCCATTGTGCCGGTGGCGCTGGAAGGCTTTTACCAGGCCTGGCCGCGCAACCAGATGCTTCCCCGCCGGGCCCGTCTGCGCGTCCGCTTCGGCGACCCCATCGCGCCTCCGCCCGCTCCTTCTTCACTGGATTCAGCGCGGCTGATCGACGCTGCCGCCCCGGCCCCGCCGCAATCTGCGGAAGACACCTACAAACAACTCACTGAAAAGCTCCGCAACACCGTGGTGGAGATGTGGGAGTCCCTCCGCGAGAAGCAGGACCAGCCCGCACCCGCCGGCGCTGGCGACTGAGGACTCGCATTTCCTGATCAATCAGTGGAAATCAGCGTCATCAGCGTTACCTGTCCCGGCGCTTTCCGCCGGGATCAGCGGTATGGTTTTCCGATGACGGCGATGTCGTGCGACCTGTCCCGCCTGCCCCGGCGAAGCCGTGGGGCGAAGCTGTGGGGCGAAGCTGTGGATGACGGCGACGGCGACGGCGACTTTCGCCCCCCCCGCCCCCCCTTTTTTGACGGCTTTGTTGCAAACAAACGCGCTTACACCAAATCGACCCAGCCCCGACCCTTGGGTCACGCCGAGATTTCCACTGGGTCACCCAGACTTTTCCACT
>JBLMXE010000316.1:0-8468 GCA_050257615.1 Chlamydiota bacterium
CAGCGTCCCGGGCTGCCTCCTGCGAAACCCCATAACCACGACCCATGAGGAAGACCTGCAGCAATTCCGCAGCTTCGCGGGAATCGATGCCCCCCTGCAACAGGTCGCTCCGTAAAGCCGCCAATTCGGTCACGTTGAACTTTTCGTCCATCATGACATCACCTCCGACCCGTGCTTCTTACTGGGAATTAGACTCCGCAGACTGCACCTTTGTTGCAAGCAATTTTGATGCCGCAAACGCCATCCTGTAGAGCTTTATTTCACCAGCGATTCTACCTCCTTAAACCCTTGAAATCGTAGGTAGTTGCGTGCGACAACTTACGCCAAGGCAAGGGTTTGCGGGGAGGTTAGGACAGGGCCGGGTGGGTTGCCGCTCCCGAACTGACACAAAAAAACACGCCTACCTGCCGGGAATTGCCAAACTGCCCCCCGGCTAGGCGGGCTCGATAATCGCCTCATCCACCAGCAGGATGGGAATGCCGTCGCGAATGGGGTAGACCCGCCGGCACTCACCGCATTGCAGGCTTTCACCTTCGTGCTTCAGGACCAGGCGTTTCTTGCACACCGGGCACACCAGAATTTCCAGCAGCTCTGGGGAGATCATGGCGAGATGATTTTACTCCCTCTTGCGCGGGCGGGGTTTCCCGATGTGAACAAATTCCAGACCTGATTCCCAAATCGGAGTTCGCGGCTAACATGATTTAGAATTCGAGGTTCCCTGGGGAGCAAAGAGGACTTCATGGCGGCAACCATCCTGGACGGCAACAAAATCGCTGCGGAAATCAAGGCGGAAGTGGCGCAGCAGGCGCGGGAGATGACGGCTGCGGGCTTGCGTCCTGGGCTGGCCGTCATTCTGGCCGGCAACAATCCCGCCTCCGAAATTTACGTGCGCGGTAAGGTCAAGAGCTGCGAGGAACTGGGCATCTACAGTGAAAAGCACACGCCCGCGCAGTCGGTGACCACGGCCGAGCTGCTGCAACTGGTGCGCCAGCTTAACCAGCGCGATGAGATTGACGGCATCCTGGTGCAGCTTCCCCTGCCGCCGCAGGTGGACGCCAAGGCGCTGCTGTTGGCGGTGGACCCGGCCAAGGACGTGGACGGCTTTCACCCCATGAACGTCGGCTTTCTCTCCACCCAGCGGCCGGGGCTGGTGCCGTGTACGCCGGCGGGAATCATCGAAATTCTGCGGCGCAGCCAGATTGCCATCGTCGGACGGGAAGCGGTGGTGGTGGGACGCAGCGACATTGTAGGCAAGCCCACTGCCATGCTGCTGATCAACCAAAACGCCACAGTGACGGTTTGCCACTCGAAGACGCACGACCTGCCGGGCGTCTGCCGCCGCGCTGACATCCTAGTGGCGGCCATCGGGCGTGCCGGCATGATCACGCGTGAGTTCGTGAAGGCAGGCGCCGCTGTGATTGACGTAGGCATGAACAAGGTTACCGACCGGGCGGAGTTCGAGCGCTTTTTCAAGGGCAATGAGAAGCGGGAGCAGGCCTTCGCCAAGAACGGCTCCACGCTGATCGGCGATGTGCACCCGGAGGTGGCGGAAGTGGCGGGCGCGCTCACGCCGGTGCCCGGGGGAGTGGGCCCGCTGACCATCGCCATGCTCATGTCCAATACAGTCAAAGCAGCGCGTCTGCGCCGGGGTTCGCGGCTGCGGGAATCCGCACTTTCCCTGGAGCGCGCCTGACGTGCTGCGCGTTGGCCTGACCGGCGGCATCGCCTGCGGCAAGACGGTGGTAGGTGAGATGTTTGCCGCGCGCGGCGCTCACGTCATTCAAGCCGACCGCATCGCCCATCAACTGATGCAGCCGGGCGGGCCGGTTTACAACCAGGTGGTGCTCCATTTCGGGCGACAGATCCTGGAACGCGACGGCCGCATCAATCGCCAGAAACTCGCGGAGGCGGCCTTCGGTCCTCCCGTGGCCGGCGCCGCGCCTCGCGTCGAAGAACTCAACCGCATCGTCCATCCCGCCGTCATCGCCAGCCAGGAAGAATGGATGGCCGACATTCAGCGGCGCGATCCCCACGCCATCGCCCTAGTGGAGGCGGCGCTGATCCTGGAAGCCGGCGTGGCGCACCGCTTCGACAAGCTGATCGTGGTGACCTGCGCCCGCGAAGCGCGCCTGCAGCGTTTCGCTCACCGCTTGCGCCTCGACGTGGAGGCAGCGCGCCGGGAATTGGAGCGGCGCATGGCGGCACAAATGCCGGATGAGGAGAAAGTCCGCCGCGCCGATTACGTCATTGACAACTCCGGCGCGCTTGCCGAGACCGATCGGCAGGTGGATACAATAATGCAGGAACTGCGGAAAAGCAGCTGACCGGCTAACTAGCTCTCTAGCTGCCTAGCTTGAAGCGGCGGTCACTTCCAGGTGTTCTGCTAGTCAGCCAGACAGCCAGATAGCTAGTCAGCTGGAGAACCCTGGCAGCTGTCCAACAGGAAAACCACATGCGACTGCTACGACCGATCATACTGGCGGTGGCCTTTGCCGCCGCTTTCTACTACTTCACCACGGCGCGGCGCGGTCCGCTGCAGGAAGCGAGCTGGGTGAGCCGGCCCGGCCACGTGGAGATCACGGAAGCCGCCGGCCCGGAAACCGTGGACTCCATTGAGCAGAACAACATCATGGTGTACCGGCGCAACATCCCCACGGTGGTCAACATCACCTCGCGCACGCTGACCTGGGACTTCTTTTACGGCATTGTGCCGACGGGCGGGCAAGGTTCGGGCTTCATCATTGATCGCCAAGGTCATATCCTGACCAACTACCATGTGATTTCGGACGCAGTGCAAGGAGCGCGCGGCAGCGAAATCTATGTGAGCCTGCACAACCGCAAGCGCTACAAGGCAAGTGTGGTGGGCACTGACCCGGCGCACGATCTGGCGGTGGTTCAGATTTCCGCTCCCGACCTGGTGCCGGCGGTGCTGGGCGATTCTTCCAATCTGCAGGTGGGGCAGCGGGTGTACGCCATCGGCAATCCCTTTGGCCTGAATGGCACCATGACAGACGGCATTGTCAGCTCCATTCGCTCCGTGCGCGAACCGGAAGGCACCACGATTGATAAGGCTATCCAGACCGATGCCCCCATCAATCCCGGAAACTCCGGCGGGCCCCTGCTCGATTCTCACGGCAACGTGATCGGCATCAACACCATGATTGCCAGCAGCGTCGGACAGAGCGCGGGCATCGGCTTTGCCATTCCCATCAACACCGCCAAAGCGGTGCTGAACGATCTGGTCACCCTGGGAAGGGTGCGGCGGCCCGGGCTGGGGATTGCTCGCGCCCTTCCGATCGGTCCTGAACTGGCGGCACAAATTGGGCTGCCCGCGGATTATGGCATTTTGATCATGCAGGTAGCTCCAGGGGGGGCGGCCGACCGCGCCGGCCTGCGCGGGGGCGCGGAACGCGCTTACCTGGGCAACACCGCCATCATGCTGGGCGGCGATCTCATCGTAGCGATTGACGGCCAACCGGTGCAAGACCAGGAGGATCTGGCCGACATCATGAACAAGCACCGCGCTGGTGACACTGTGACCGTCACCATCTATCGCGGGCAGCGACGTATGCAGGTGCGGGTCACGCTGGGCGAAGCAAGGCAGGAAGCGTAGTGATTGACGATTGAAGATTTCCGATTGACGATTGAGAACCTCGCAGCGCCGAACGACTCTTGTACGCAATGACTGTTTGCAGAAGTGGGTTTCAATCGTCAATCTTCAATCGTCATTCTTCAATTAATTTGACTCTCACGCCGGCCCTAAGCTAGCCTCAATGCTTTGCCTTCCGTATACATGAGATCCCAACGCAAGTTATTGCTGGCAGTGCTGTTGGCGCTGGTGGCGGGGTTCGCGCCGTTTAGGATGGCGGCGGCCATACAGCCAGTGCACGCGCCCCACACCATGGTGGTGAGCGTGCAAGGCCTGGCTTCGAAGGCGGGTGTGGACGTTCTGCGCCAGGGGGGCAACGCGGTGGATGCGGCGGTAGCCGTCGGCTTCGCCCTGGCTGTAGTGCATCCCCAGGCGGGCAACATAGGCGGCGGCGGCTTCATGCTCGTGCGCACGGCGGATGGCGCCGCCCACTTCATTGACTATCGCGAAAAGGCTCCCGCCAAAGCCACGCGCGACATGTATCTGGACGCGCAGGGCAACGTGATTCCCGGCGCCAGCACCATCGGCTACAAATCCGTCGGCGTGCCTGGCTCGGTGGCGGGCATGGTGTTTGCGGAAAAGAAATACGGCAAGCTGACCCTGGCCCAGGTGATGGCGCCGGCTATTCGCCTGGCGCGCGAGGGCTTCCCGCTGACCTGGGCGGAAGCCGACCAGATGCGCGATCCCGTGCTGGCGCGGTTTCCTGAATCGCGCCGCCTATTCCAGCGCGACGGCAATTACTACCAGACGGGCGAAATCTTCCGCCAGCCCGAGCTGGCCGCCACGCTGGAGAAGATCGCCGCCAAGCCTGACGACTTCTATCACGGCGAAATGGCGCACCAGATTGCGGCTGCAATCGAGCAGAGCGGTGGCTTAATTACCGCGCAGGACTTGGCCAACTACCAGGTCAAGGAGCGCCAGCCGGTTCACGGCACTTATCGCGGCTACGAGGTCATCAGCGCGCCGCCGCCTTCTTCCGGCGGAATCGCGCTGATCGAGGCGCTCAACATCCTGGAAGGCTACGATCTGGGCGCGCTGGGCAGCCACTCCGCCCAATCCATTCACCTGACCGCCGAAGCCTTCCGGCGAGCATTCTTCGATCGCGCGGAGTTTCTGGGCGATCCTGATTTCGCCAACATCCCCGTGGCCCAGCTGGTGGACAAGAAATACGGCGTGGCGTGGCGGACTTCGCTCGATCCGCACCACGCCAGCGACAGCCGGCAGCTGAAGCGTCCGCCGGAATTTACGGCCCTGGAGCGCTACGCGGCGCAGCACCCGCAGCCTGTAGCCGTTCGCGAGCCGGAACACACCACGCATTATTCCGTGGTGGACGCCGAAGGCAATGCGGTGTCGGTCACCACCACGCTGAACGACAGCTTTGGTTCGCGCGTCACCGTGCCCGGGCTGGGCTTCTTGCTCAACGACGAGATGGACGACTTTACCTCCAAGCCGGGCGTGCCCAACATGTTCGGGCTGATTCAAAGCCCGAACAACGCCATCGGTCCAGAGAAGCGGCCGCTTTCGGCCATGACGCCTACTATGGTGCTCAAGGACGGCAAGCTGTTCCTGGTGCTGGGCTCGCCCGGCGGGCCGCGCATCATCACCACCGTGGCCAACATCCTGCTGGGCGTGGTGGATTACGGCATGAACCTGCAGGAGGCGGTGGACGCGCCGCGTTTCCACCACCAGTGGATGCCGGACACGATTTTCCTGGAGAAGGGCTTCTCGCCCGACACGATCAAGCTGTTGCAGGAAATGGGACACAAGGTGACGCAGCAGGGCTACTGGAGCGACGGCGAATGCATTGAGATTGATTCCACGACCGGCGAGCGGTTGGGCGCGACGGACGAGCGCAACGTGAGCGGGGCGGCGATCGGCTATTAGAATTGACGACTGACGTGAATTGACGATTGCCGATTTTCGATTGACGATTGAAAGGCAAGCCGCAGGTGCGCTGCGAATTGTGAGATTGATGAATTAAGAATTACGAATGAAGAATTAAGAATCCGCCGGCAGGTGTGGTTTTCATTCGTCAATCGTCAATTGTGAGCGCAGCCGATAACTCCGGCAGCAAGAAGAATACGGCCACTCACGGGACCTACGCATGCAGAAGGCAATTTCCACTTACGTGTACGTGAAGCAGCGGCTGCACCCGGGGCTGCTGGATGGACTGGTGCGCGGGGGCGCGCAGGCTATCGAGATTTTTGCCGCCCGGCAGCACCTGGACTATGCCAACCGCAAGCAGCACGTGCGTGAGATCGCGGACTGGTTCCGCACCTCGGGCGTTCCGCTGAACTCGGTGCATTCGCCCATGTACGCGGACTATGAATCCGGGCGCGCCGGGGCGCCTGCGCTGAATATCGCCGAAACCGACCGCGGGCGGCGCGTGGAGGCCATGGACGAAATCAAGCGGGCGCTGGAGATTGCCGAGCAGGTTCCGTTCCGTTTCCTGGTGCAGCATTTGGGCACCGGCGGGGAAGAGTTCGACGAGCGCAAGTTTGAGTCGGCCATGACTTCGGTGGAGCATCTGCGCGCCTTCGCCAAGCCCCTGGGGGTGCGCCTGGTGCTGGAAAACATTCCCAACGAACTCTCCACGCCCGACAAGCTTGTGGAATTCATTCATACCTCACACTTCGATGACGTGGGCGTGTGCTTCGATTTTGGCCATGCGCATATCGCGGGCGGAGTGAGCCAGGGGTTCGAGATTCTGAAGCCCTATATCCGCTCCACTCATGTACACGACAATAAGGGCGACCGCGATGCCCACCTGTGGCCAGGCGAAGGCGGCATCAACTGGAAGGAAGCAATGGACCTGCTGCGCTCCGCCCCGCACGTTCCGCCGCTGCTGCTGGAGATCGAGGGCGATGACAAGACGGACGTGGCGGCTAAGATGGACGAGGCCTTCCGGCGGCTGGAAGAAACGAGTTAAAAGCTGTTCACCACAGAGACACGGAGACACAGAGAACACCGGATTAACGAGTGATGATTTCAGATTGAAGAATGAAGCCGGGACCAGGATGTTCAATCGTCAATCTTCAATCGGCAATCGTCAATTAGGCTTTGGTTTTCAATCGTCAATCTTCAATCGACACTAGTTCTATGGAAGCACCCATAACGACAATCGCGGAAATAGGCAAGCACGAAGGCCAGGCTGTCGCCGTCCGCGGCTGGCTCTATAACCTGCGCGAGAGCGGCAAGCTGCTGTTTCCTATTTTTCGCGACGGCACCGGAGTCATCCAGGGCGTCGTGGCGAAGAATGCCGTTGCGCCAGAAATGTTTGAGGCGGTCAAGGGCCTGACTCAGGAATCCAGCGTCATCGTGGGGGGCAAGGTGCGCGCCGATAAGCGCGCTCCCGGTGGCTACGAACTTGATGTCAGCAACGTGCAGGTGGTGCAGCGCGTCCCCGACAGCGATCCTTACCCCATTTCGTTAAAGGAACACGGGGTGGATTTCCTGATGGAGCACCGCCACTTGTGGGTGCGTTCGCCGCGGCAGGCGGCCATTCTGCGGGTGCGCGCGGAAATTATCAAGGCGGCGCGCGATTTCTTCGACGACCGCGGCTTTGTGCTCACCGATCCGCCCATTCTCACTCCCGCGGCCTGCGAAGGCACCACCACGCTGTTTCCTGTGGACTACTTCGACGAGCAGGCGTTTCTGACCCAGTCGGGCCAGCTCTACATTGAAGCCACGGCCATGGCGCTGGGCAAGGTGTATTCGTTCGGGCCGACCTTCCGGGCAGAAAAGTCGAAGACACGGCGCCACCTCACGGAGTTCTGGATGGTGGAGCCGGAGGTGGCATACGCCACGCTGGACGACATCATGGAACTGGCCGAGGGCCTGATCAGCACCATTGTGCAGCGCTGCCTGGAGCGCCGCCGCCGCGAACTGGAGACCATCGGCCGGGACGTCAGCAAACTGGAAAAGGTCACCGCGCCCTTTCCTCGCATCACCTATGACGAAGCGGTGCAGAAACTGCAGGAGGGTTTCGAAAAGGGAGCGCTGGAAACCAAGTTCGAGTACGGCGGCGACCTGGGCGCGCCCGACGAGACCTACCTGGCTTCGCAATTCGAGAAGCCAGTCATGGTGCACCGCTATCCCGCCAAGGTGAAGGCGTTCTACATGGAGCCTGACCCGCAACGGCCGGACCTGGCGCTGTGCGTGGACGTGCTGGCGCCCGAAGGCTACGGCGAAATCATCGGAGGGTCGCAGCGCATCGGCTCCTACGAGCAGTTGCGGCAGCGCATTCGGGAGCACGGCCTGCCGGAGGAAGCCTTCAAGTGGTACCTCGATCTCCGCAAGTACGGCGGCGTGCCCCACAGCGGCTTCGGCATGGGTATTGAGCGGGCGGTGGCGTGGATTTGCGGGTTGGAGCACGTGCGCGAGACCATTCCGTTTCCGCGCATGCTCTACCGCATGTACCCATAAAACCTTTTTTCACCACAGAGACACGGAGACACAGAGAAAAAATCAGGGAAATGTTAATTACTGCTGATCTCGAAAACAGTGCAGCCGTTAACTTGTGAAGCTGAATCGTACAAAAATCGAACGTGTCCGTCGCTCAACGACAAGGTTTAACCAGGGTTTTGATTTAGTTCTTTGTCCTGGTTTTTCTCTGTGCCTCCGTGTCTCTTTGGTGAAATGGTTCTCCAAAAACTATGAATGATACGCCCAAGCAGGAACGGCCGGCGGCAGCTCCCAGAGCGGTGCTGCCCTTCATTGTGCCGCGCAAAATTCGGGTGATCGGCGTACCGCTCGATCTGGGCCAGTCACGCCGTGGCGTGGACATGGGTCCTTCGGCGGTGCGAGTGGCCGGCCTGGA
>JBLMXE010000317.1:0-4472 GCA_050257615.1 Chlamydiota bacterium
CGTGCTGTAAGGTAGCTGCCCACGATGCCGTACGCAGTCCGATAAATCGTTGCCCAGACAAACAGCCTGTCCGCCATTCTCTGACCCAGCGGCGGAAAGATGTTCAGTAGGTGCAGCACAACGTCGGTTCCCAGGGAAAGCACCACGACGGCGAGAAATCCCGCCAGCACCGCCCACACGCTTTGTCCCAGCCGGCGCTGAGGCGCTGCAGATTGAATAGTTGGAGTTGCTTCGTCGGACATTCGCTCCTCCTCCAAAAGCACTGCAGACTGACATCACTGTGACCGCGCGCATTCCCGGCTGTGCATTTTACCCGTTTCAGATTCTCCCTCCCTGGCCGCAGGATTTTGCATAATAACCGCATTAACTCTCATCTTGACAAAGGCTTAGCAAGAAGGCAGCGTAGGGGGCCGAAAAACCGCAGTCAGCGGTGTTTCACTTCAAGTTCTTGCGCTCCCGGGCTCCTTCCATTTGCTGAATTTATTGTGAAGAAAGAGGGAAAAAAATCATGAAAGCGATCACCGCAAAGATTTTTGTGTTAGCTCTCGCGCTGTGTTTGCCATCGGTTATGGCCCATGCAACTGGTTATTCCATCACCATCCCCAGCGTAGCTGGCTACCCCACTACCACGATCAGGTTTTCCGCGCCAGGCGTGCTGAACGGCTCCCAATCCATCGCCGCGGATAAGATGAAGGTCAGCTTTAGCGACGCGAACTTTTCCGCCTCGGCGGCCGGCGGACAATGGATCACGAACGCCTCCGGCACTTACTTCGCCTTCACCTGCACACCCTCCTCGGCAGCTTGCATGAAGGCGACCCGGGGCAAGGGCTCTTACACTTACAAGCTGGTTGGCCCCGCTATGCTTGCTCCAGCAACCAAGGGGAAGTTCCACCTGAACTGGGACGTGAATCCGCCCGGCGACGTGGTGGAAGACGTCGCCGAGCTTCCCGAGCCCGCCAGTATCTTCCTGCTGCTGGGGGGAATGCTGGGGCTGGTTTGGATTACCCGCAAGAAGCTGGCTGCCTGCGCGCGCTAGGAGCAAAGGGCGAAGTCCTGCGGGCGGCCCGCTCTCCGCGACTGCATTTTCATGTCGGCGGCCGCCCGCTTCTTCCTCGGTTGCCCCGCAAGTGAAATCGAGGCAGAAGAAACGGCGTGTCGCGCCGATATTGCTCGTAAACTGTGCCATGCTTCCACAGCAGTTCCTGTTCCTCAATCCATTTATCCCAGGCCAGCACCAGCAGGGAGAATATTCCCACCCCGCCGAACAGGGCGCTGAGGCTGCCGGCCAGCAGCGCCCAACCAGCCAGCCACAGAATTGCGCCCAGTGCCATGGGATTGCGCGTGAACCGGTAAGGCCCATCGCAGAGCAAAACGCGGGTCGGCACCAGGGGAAGCGGCGTGCCTTCGCCTTTCCTGTGTTGCCAGTAAATGGACCAGGCCAGCCATGGGATCCCTGCCACAAATGCCACCCCCGACAGCCACCCCAGATGCGGAATGCGGGCCACAGAAAGGCCCAAGGCGTGGTCCAGCTTTTGGCCCGCATAGACCAGGACTGCAGGAATCAAGACAAGCTCCAGCGTGGAACCGAGCAGGGTAGCGGCCAGCAAATGCGCAAGGCGGTGGGGAGAGTCGGACCGGCGGACCAGAAAGGCCACAACCGGGTTGAAGTGAGCTGGCTTGTCCATTGAATCTAAATGACTAAGAGCGGCCCGGGCACCGGGCAGAGGCGCAGCATCCTCTTCCTTCAAGCCTCCATCGCCCTTTTTACCGCTATTTTGCCTGCGCATACCATTACCAAAGATTGCTCCCCAACTGTGGGTTATCTGGCTACTGGGGTGTCCGGCAGGCTAAGCTTCCACGATTTTTCTGAAATTGCGGTTGGCTGAATCGTCATGCTGCTCCCCATCAAACACGAGAACATGGAGGCGCGGCGCTGGCCGGTGGTCACCCTGGCGCTGATCGCCATCAACGTGCTGGTGTTCCTGGGCACGTACTCCACCATCGAGGCGCAGGCTCCGCAGTTGGGCAAGACCAGGGCCCACATTCTGCTGCTCGCGGCCACACATCCGGAACTGACACTTACGCCCGAAACCCAGCGACTGGTCGCCAGCTTTCAGAAACAACATCCCTCGGCCTGGAAGCAGATTCAGAATCCCAGCCACGAAGTGATAGACAGCTGGGACGCCAAAATGCGGATGAAAGACGACCCCGCCGACCTGCAGGCCGAAATGGATAAACTGACGGCGCAATATGCTGCGCTTTCCGCTTCGTCGCTGACCGCACAATATGCTTTCATTCCCGCGCACCCCAGGGCCATCACCTATTTCACCGCCAATTTTCTGCATGGCGGCTGGCTGCACCTGATCGGCAACATGTGGTTCCTGTGGCTGGCGGGATTTGTGTTGGAGGATGTGTGGGGCCGCCCGCTCTACACCGTGTTCTATCTCGTTGCCGGGGCCGCGGCCTTGCAATTTCACGCCTGGACCAATCCCGGCAGCCTGGTGCCCACGCTGGGCGCCTCCGGGGCAGTGGCGGCATTGATGGGCGCTTTCCTGGTGCGTTTCCCCAAAATGAAAATCCGCATGGCGTGGCTGATGAGTTTTCGCATCTACCGCTTCAACGCGCCCGCCTACACCCTGCTGCCTTTGTGGCTGCTGCTGGAGGTTTTTTACGGCGCCTTGTTTGGCGGCGCTAGTGGCGTGGCCCACTGGGCTCACGTAGGCGGCTTCGCTTTCGGCGCTGTGGCGGCACTAGGCTTGCGTTACTCGGGACTGGAGCAGAAAGCGAACGCTGCAGTCGAGTCAAAGTTGAGCTGGACTACGGATCCGCAAATTGACCAGGCCCACGACCTGATTGAGCAGGGCCAGTTCGATGCCGCTGGCGAAGTTCTGAAGCAGCACCTGGCGGCCAAAGCCGATTCCCTCGACGCCGTTCTCCTGCTGCGTGACGTGTACCAGAAAAAACAGGACATGCCGGCTTACCAGCAAGCCACCGCCCAGCTCTGCGCCCTGCACTTGAAGCTGCATGAACCGGAAGCCGCCTGGCAAGACTACGAGGAGTTTCTCAATTCAGGCGGCACGCAACTGCCCGCCGCTACCTGGCTGGACCTGGGTCGTGCCCTGGAAGAGCAGCAGAACTTTGAGCGGGCGCTGAGCGAGTATCTGAGTCTGGCCGAGAACTATTCTTCCGATCGAATCGGCCTGATGGCCCAGCTGGCCGCAGCACGCCTCTGCCTCAAGCGGCTCAACCGGCCTCAGGACGCCCTGCAGCTGTTCCAGATCGCATCTGCCTCACCTGTTCCCCACCTCGATCTGGAAGTCAATATCAAGGCGGGCCTCAAGGAAGCCCAGGCGGCGCTATCCGGCGGCGCTGCAAAGGCGGCGGGAGTTGGAGCATCTTAGTTTCAGAACAGAGGCTGGAACAGGGCTGGAGCCGATCGCAGACGGGGCGGCCGCGCCACAAAAGCACCAAAAGCTAAGAGCCAAAAGCTAAGAGCCAAAAGCTAAGAGCCAAGCACCGGCAGCCGAAGGCCGACGACCGAAAACTGAACTACACCAACAGCCCGCCCGGGCTCTGCACGTGGCGCACGAAAGCTTCCGCCGCTTCTACACCACTCTCCACGCCGCGGAATCGGGCTATCCGGCCCTGGAGGTTATAGAAATGGTCCGGACTTTGGCTGGCATGCGCGTAGCAGGCAGCCTCCTTTTGTGCTTCCACGGTGCTGATGTCCACGTACTCTGTGGGCGAGAACATCAGGGTGTCCTCACCGTCAGAAACCTCGTAGTAATAAAAGCCGAAACTCTTGCCCATGCGCAGCCACGCGTCGTAGCACAGCATGGAGGTGGCGCGGTGATCAGGGTGGCCGTCAATCGGCCATTGGGTAAACAGCACATCCGGTTTCTCCGCTGCAATGATGCGGAAGAAGCTGTCGTAGTGGGCTCTGTCGACGATGGCCTGGCCATCAATCTGATCGGCGAATAGGGGCGTTGCTTTCAGCAGTGCGCAAGCCTTCTCCGCCTCCGCGGTGCGGACGGTCGCAGCCTCTTTGCCAGACTTGCCCGGAATCCCTCCTTCGCCGCGATTCAGGTAAAGCAAGCTCACCGCGTGGCCGCGCTTGGTGTAACGGGCAACCGTTCCGCCGCAGCCGTATTCGGGATCGCCTGGGTGTCCGCCCGCCACGATCACTTTAAGTTTTTTGTGCTCAACGCCAGTGTCCCCACGCAACCCCGACCCGGCGATCGCCGCCGCAGGCGCCGCCCAGGCCGCATCCCGCAAAAACTTGCGTCGCGACCAATCATCCATTCGCTTCCTCCGAATCGGGGCTCGACCCACTAGAAACTGTTTATACAATAGATCTTTGAAAGGGCACGCGGCTTAGCGTGGCCGAAATCCATCTTGCGTTGTAAAGGTATGCTACTGATCGAGCACAGACCGGCCGGTCTCGTAGAGACCGAATGAAAGTAGCCCCAGTT
>JBLMXE010000318.1:0-9234 GCA_050257615.1 Chlamydiota bacterium
AGTGCGTCCAGAATGGAACGCTGGGTCACCGGGCTGGCCACCTCCAGTTCCACCTCGTAGCCCACCTTCGCCATGGTGCGCAAGTGCTGTGGCAATACGACCCGGATCATGGCAGCGTCTGCACCTCCACCGAGAGCACGGGCGGAAGATCGCGCACAATGGGCGCCCACGTGTCGCCCGCGTCCGCCGAACAGTACACCTGCCCGCCGGTGGTGCCGAAATAAATACCGCATTTGTCCAGTGAATCTACCGCCATGGCGTCGCGCAGCACGTTCACGTAGCAGTCGCTCTGCGGTAAGCCCTTGGTCAGCGCCTCCCATTCGTTCCCTCCGCTGCGGCTGCGATAGACGCGTAGCTTGCCTTCGGGCGGATAGTGCTCGGAGTCGCTCTTGATGGGAACCACGTAAATGGTCTCGGGTTCGTGCGCATGTACGTCAATCACGAAGCCGAAATCGGTCGGCAGGTTGCCGCTCACCTCGCGCCAGTTGTCGCCGCCGTCATCGCTGCGCATCACGTCCCAGTGCTTCTGCATGAACAGCACGCCTGGCCGCGCAGCATTCATGGCCACGTGATGAACGCAGTGGCCGATCTCGGCGTCCTGGTCGGGAAGAAATTGCGAACGCAGGCCGCGGTTGATGGGCTTCCAGGTTTGGCCGCCATCGTCGCTGCGGAAAGCGCCGGCTGCGGAAATCGCGATATAAATCCGCTTCGGGTCTTTCTTGTCCAGAATAATGGTGTGCAGGCACATCCCGCCCGCGCCCGGTTGCCACTTGGGGCCGGTGCCGTGGCCGCGCAGGCCGGGAAGTTCCTGCCAGCTATGCGCCCCATCCGTTGAGCGGAAAATCGCCGCATCTTCCACCCCGGCGTAAACCGTGTCCGGATCGGTGTACGACGGCTCCAGGTGCCACACCCGCTTGAACTCCCACGGGTGCTGGGTTCCGTCGTACCACTGGTGCGTGGTCAGCGGTTTGCCATTGGTAGAAGTGTCGTAAACGAACTTATTGCTTTCACCCTGCGGCCAGCCTTGCACGTTCTTGGTGACGCCCCCGCCCGGTGTCTCCCAAGTCTTGCCGCCGTCTTTGGACATCTGGATCACCTGCCCGAACCAGCCGCTGGTCTGCGAGGCATAAATCCGGTTCGGATCAGCGGGTGAGCCCTTCATGTGGTAAACCTCCCACCCTGCAAAATGCGGCCCGCTAACCTGCCACTTGTCGCGCTTGCCGTCTGCTGTGAGGATGAATGCGCCCTTACGGGTACCCGCCAGCACTCGTACCTTGCTCATCTGCTTATTTCCTCCTGAAAGTCGGTTATTGTGGCTGCGTAGCTTGCTCTCGCAGCGGGATTAGCGCGCGCAAACGCTGATCGCGCAAGTAAAGCCCTCCCCAGACCAGAACGCCCAAAACCAGCGGAGCGGCGAACGCGGGATCGGCGATGCGCACATTAGAAGCGATGGCGCCTCCCAGCACGCCAGTCATCAGGATGGCGCCCAGAACCGCAGTGCGCGGAATCAGATAGACGATCGTGCTGGCAACTTCCAGAATGCCAACTATGGGAAGCGAGCTGGCAGGATAGCCGTATTGCGCGAATCCCTGCACCACCGAAGGCAGTTGCAGCAGTTTCACCACGCCGCCGAACAGCAGCATCAGCGCTGGTATGGCGCTGAGCACGCGCCCCGCCCAGACGCTTTTCTTCGAGACCGCCACCCTCTGAACGGCTGTTTGCATCTGCATGCCTCATCCAATCGCAGACTGATACTTTGAATTGCCGGCCTACTTCCTTCTTCCGCGCCTCGGCGAACTTCCCGAGAGCCAGGGCAGAAGGGGAGCCGGGTCGCGCTGTTCCCAGCGCCGCCGCGTCTCCGCCAGCACCTGCTCCCGGTTTGCTGCCATCTGCTCGATGATGGCGCAGGGCGCGCCCGTCTTCTCATGGCGCGAACCCCAGATCAGCAGGTCCAGCAGCACCGGCGCCAGATCAATTCCTTTTTCCGTGAGCCGGTAGATCACGCGCCGCCTGTCTTTCTCCTCTGCCTCTTCGCTGATTATCCCCGCCGCTTTCAGCTTGCGCAGGCGGTCGGCCAGAATATTGGTGGCGATCCCTTCCCGCGAACCCTCAAACTCCTTGAAGGTACGAAAGCCACGCACCATCAGGTCACGGATGATCAGCAGCGACCAACGATCCCCAAAAATTTCCAGGGAGATGCTCACCGGACATCCGGAACGACGTCTCAATCTAGGCTTATCGCCCACATTGCCGACACCTTAGCAATATGACTTGCAAAATGCAAGCTATATTGCTTGGTAGAGACATTGCTTGCAACATCTCATTTGCCGAGACGTAACAAGTTTACGTCCATACCTGAATTCGATTGTGGCGACCAGCGATTGTGGCAGCGCTCGGCTAACGGCCAACGCCCAACGGCCAACGACCCGTTCTTAGGCAAACCCCTTAGCCCAGCCATCAGGTTGTCAGGCAATTTCTAATGCTTCTACTCTCTTCTGAGTAGAAGGACTAAGTAGTATGTTTTTCCCACCAGGTCCCCCGCTCTATATCCGCTGACCCAAACGCTCGGGTTTGGGCTGGCACTTCGTCGAGGTTTGCTGTGCGCCACTTTTGTTTTGCTTCTGCCCTCCTGCTGTTGTTGTGTCCTCTTGCTTATTCCGCGACCAGTCTGTCGGCGCAGACCGCCAACAACACGGCCGCATGTGCGGCTGCCGGTTCGCCTTCCTACTGCCAAGCCAAATGGGTGGGACTGAACGACGCAGCCAGCGGTATGTATGACCCTCCTCCCGGCAACGTCAGCACGGTTGACATTCATACCCTCATCCCCGGGGGCGGCGCGACCAAGGTACTGGCCCATTTTCAGCCCTGGTTTTGCATGAATTCCGGCTCCAACAGCACCGGCGTGGGCACCTCCTGCGGCGGGCACCTGCAGGTGGGCTACAACTCCAACAACAGCGCCACTGTGAACGGCCAGATGAACGACATGCGGCGTCGCGGCTTCAACGGCGTGGTCGTGGACTGGTACGGGCCGACGCTTAACAACTACGACCAGGTGTCGCAGAAAATCAAATCCAATCTGGCCGCCCGCTGCAGTGGGCCGCAAGCCTGCCCCCTCTACCTGGCGCTGATGGAGGACCAGGGCGCGTTCGTATGGACCAAATGCCCGAAGAATGGCGGCGGCATCAGCGTGGCCCAGCAAACCGCATGCATCACCAACGCCCTGGAGAGCGACCTGGATTACATGAACAGCAACTACTTCGGGTCCAACGCTTACCTGAAGGTCAACGGCAACATGCAGATCTCGGCCGCCGGTCGCCCGGTGGTTTTTTTCTTTATTTGCCAAACCTGTTTCACCAACCCCGTGCCCGACTGGACCACCATCTGGAACAACGTGGCCAGCCACGTTCAAAGCTACTCGGGCGGCGAGCCCATGTTCATCTTTGAAAACGCCGGCACCTTTACTCACGTCCAGACCGACGGCGCCTTCGCCTGGGTCAACTGGTATGGCTCGAACGACCCTTACGGCTTCGTTTATCTGGACAATTTCTACGACACCTCGGTGAACTACGGCGCGCTGCTCACCGTGGGCGCTGCCTGGAAGGGTTTCGACGATACCAACGCCCCCTGGGTGGGGACCCAGCCGCGCATCATCCAGCAGCAGTGCGGCAATACCTGGCTGCAGAGCATCCGCCAACTGACCCACAATTCCGACTGGGGTTCCGGCCATCCCCTTCCGTTCTTGGGGGTGGTCACCTGGAACGATTATGAGGAGGGAAGTGAAGCGGAAACCGGCATCAGCAACTGCCTGAGCCTGAGCGCCTCCGTCTCCGGCAGCACCCTTTCCTGGACGCTGCAATTCTCAGCCGGCACCGGCAGCGAAGCCACCGTGCATCATTATGTTGTATTCGATTCCACCAGTCCCACCCACCTGGTGCAGCTCACAACCGTGAAGCAGGGCACGCACTCCGTAAATTTGAGCAACTACAATCTCGCCGCCGGAACGCATACGTTCTATATCAAAGCCGTTGGTCAGCCAATGATTCTTAATCAGATGTCAAAAGGCGTTACTTACACTGTCCCCTAGTTGAGCCTGAGCCAAGAGAAGTTTGTTTTTTAGTGCAAATTTGAGGCAGGCGCGTAGAATGCCCCCGCCGGCTCTTCCTCAACAAATTGCCGGCCTTGGCTGTACCTAGCGCTCAGAGCAACCGGCCACGCGTTTCGGTGCCCTTGGGATCTATCTCCGGTATCCAACTGAAAAAAATAAACTTCGCCTTTGAGGAGGAAGCATGCGTTTCCCGACGGTCTTTGCAGTTCTGTCTCCGGCCCTTCTTCTTTTCGCCATGGCGCCCGCACAGGCGCAGATGAGTGCGCAAAAACCGGCTGTTTACACTTACGTGGCCCAATGGAGTGTTCCGCGCGCCCAATGGGGCGACATGGCCAAGATGCAGCAGTCGGACATCCCGGCCCTGGACAGGCTCGTCGCCGACGGAACCCTTACGAGCTATGGCCTGTACGAATCCGCCGTGCACCAGATGAAAGGCCCGACCCATGGCAACTGGTTCCAGGCCAGCTCTATGGCGGGGATCTTCAAGGCGCTTGATGTCCTGCAGGGCAGTACGGCCTCCAACGCTGCCCTCCTGGGCAGCGGCTCCCACCAGGATCTCCTGCTGGTTTCCCGCGACTACGATTCCCATTCCGGCAACTTCCGAAACTCGCTGCTGCGCGGGCTCTCGGTCACCGTTAAACCCGGCATGGAGCCTCAATTTCATGATGCCTTCGATCGAATCATCCGCCCGGTGCTCGAAAAGCTGGTGGCGGATGGCGCTCTCCATGGCTGGTCCTACCAGGACCAATGGATCGTTCAAGACCCCGGCGTGGTGACCGCCGTCATCATTGCCAACGGTCCCGAAGGACTCGACCGCTACATCGCTGCTATCAACGACCTGTTGGACAAGAACCCCAATGCGGTCGCGCCGCTCATCGCAGCTACTGAGCCGGGCTCGCGGCGGGACTTCCTCCTCCGCGTTAACGCCATGCGCCAGAAATAATCCGGCCTCTGAGCGACAACCTTCAATCCTGGGAGGCAGCTTCTCAAGAGGCTGCCTCCTCCGGGCCAGCGTTGCCGAAAGCCGGCGACCGAAGGCCGGGAGCCGTCTTTCGTGCACGAATTCCACTCCGAAAAGGGTCTAAAATATCCCTAGAAGCTTGGGGAGATTTATGCCTGTGCTGCGCGACATCGTTGATCAGAACGTCGCCGAAGCCGCCCCTGAACTCTACGAGAAGCTGGATCGCGACCGCGTGCGCTGCTTCTCCTGCGGACACTGTTGCCCCATCCTGGAAGGCCAGCGGGGGGTGTGCAAAGTGCGCTTCAACCGCGGCGGCAAGCTTTACGTCCCCTGGGGTTATGTGGGCTGTGTGCAGTGCGACCCCATCGAAAAGAAGCCTTTTTTCCACGTTGCCCCTGGCGCCCTGGCTTTCAGCTTCGGCATGTTAGGCTGCGACCTGCACTGCTCCTACTGTCAGAACTGGGTGACCTCACAGGCTCTGCGCGACCCGGAGGCAGTCAGCCCGCCCCTGGGCGCCACTCCTGAGGGGCTGGTCAGGGACGCCTTGCGGTACGGCGCTAAGGCCATGGTCAGCACCTACAACGAGCCCCTGATCACCTCGGAGTGGGCGGTAGCGATCTTCCAGCAGGCGCGGGCGGCGGGGCTCATGACCGGCTTTGTCTCCAACGGCAACGGCACCACGCAAGTGCTTGATTATCTTAGGCCTTGGGTCGATCTCTACAAGGTGGATTTGAAGAGTTTCGACGACCGCCATTACCACGAACTGGGTGGTCGCATCGGACCTATCCTGGAAACCATTCGGCGGCTGCATGCGATGGATTTCTGGGTGGAAATTGTCACCCTTTTGATCCCCGGGTTCAATGATTCCAATGATGAATTGGCCCGTTTGGCCGAGTTTCTGGCTGCAGTTTCCCCGTACATCCCCTGGCACGTGACTGCTTTCCACCAGGACTACAGGATGACCGACCCGCGAAATACCACCCCGGAGGACTTGCTGCGGGCGGCCGATATCGGCAAAAAAGCAGGCTTACGGTACATCTATGCTGGCAATCTCCCCGGGGAAGTGGGCGAACTGGAAAACACCCGCTGCCATAAATGCAACCAATTGCTGGTGGAGCGCTATGGATATTTGATTCGTGGCTATTACCTCACAGCGGAAGGCACTTGCCCCGGGTGTGGCACTGCTATCCCCGGCAGATGGCAGAGCCGGTTTGACCGGCAGGTGACCGCTTTTCCTTTTGCTCCGCGCACCTCCCGCCGTTCTCGCGCCATGGTGTAGGCGGTTCTCGAGTTGCCCGGCTGGCAAGGTAAGTGTAGTGTTAGGCGGCCCCGGAAGTAAGGTCCGGCAGTTGTCAATCGAATCAGGCAAGGGTACGGCTATGACCGTCAAACGCATCAGCCCGGAAGAGACCAAGCAGCTGCTGGACAGCGATCCGGAATATATCTACCTGGACGTGCGCACGGTGCCGGAGTTCGATGCCGGTCACGTCCCGGGGGCCAAGAATATCCCGCTCATGGAACCGGCGATGGGGCGCATGCACCTGAATCCCCAGTTTGTGGAGATGGTAGAGGGCAACTTTGGCAAAAATGCCAAGTTGATCATTGGCTGCCAGATCGGTGGGCGTTCTCTGAAAGCGGCGGAGATGCTCCAGAGCGCCGGCTTCACCCGCGTGCTGGAGATGCGTGGCGGCTTTGGCGGCGAGAGCGATGCCAGCGGCCACTTGGTGTTTCCTGGCTGGGCGCCGCGCGGGCTGCCGGTCAGCTATGAGAGCGCGCCCGATGACCGCTACGAAACTCTCTCCAAGGCGGGCGCAACCTAGTCGGTCCACTCAACTCTGAACCTCCTCGTCGCTCAGCGCCGCGCCCCCGGCGATTCCTGAGTCGGCCCCGTAGCGCGCCATCACCAGCGGAATCTCCCCGCAGCGCGAATTGATGCAGCAGGCGGGCAGGCGCTTACGGATTTCGTCGAATAGCGGGCTGAGCAACACCGCCACACCCCCGCCGATCACCATCACGTCCGGCTCCAGCAGGTCAACCATGTTGCCCAGCCACAGCGCAAGCAGGTTTACTGTCTCCAGTAGGACTTCTCTGGCCAGAGTGTCGCCAGCGCGAAACGCTTCGCCGACCATCTCGCTGGTAACCGCCTCCAGGGTACCGCCCGCCAGTTCCAGAATCGCAGAACGTGCGCCCCCCGCCAGCCTGGCGCGCGCTCGCCGGGCGATGGCCGGTCCCGCCGCCAGCGCTTCAATGCAGCCCGGCTTGCCGCAGCCGCAGCGCGGCCCGCGGTAATCAATGCTGACGTGCCCGCCTTCGGCCGCTGCACCGGTTCGCCCATGGTAGATTCTGCCGTCGAAAACAATGCCCGTCCCGATTCCTGTGCCGAGGGTGGCATAAAACACATTGCGATGGCCGCGCCCAGCTCCCCACCGTGCTTCCGCCAGCGCCGCCGCGTTGGCGTCATTGTCCAGCTTCACCGGCACGCCTAGCGCCTTTGCCACCTCCGCCGCCAGCGGATAATTCCGCCAGCAGGGAAGATTGGGAGGATTGATGACCACGCCGGCCTTGGGATCGAGTGGCCCCGGCGCGCAGATGCCGATGCCGCTTATCGTTTTTGAGAACGGAACGCTGACATCCAGTTTCTTGCCCAGCGACTCGATAGCTGAGATCACCGCCGCCAGTCCGGCCGCCGCCTTGCCGCTGGCCGTCATGGGGGTGCGAATTTGCTGCAGAATGTTGCCGCTCGCGTCCACCACCCCGGCGGCTATTTTCGTGCCCCCAATGTCCACGCCAATCACAAGTTCGTTCCGGGAGATCAAAGGCATCATTGGTGCGAGGCCTGGCCTTGCGGCTGCGCGCCCCACTCTCTGGGACTTTGTGCACAGGACGGGATTGCTGCGTACGGTTGGCGAAAGAATCTGTTCATCTTGAGAGACGGTGACGTAATGCGCAAACCCCAGCCCGAAGGGCGAAACAGCTTTTAGCCCAGGGCGTAAGCCCTGGGTACGACGCGGCAAAAATCTTGCGGCGCGACCGAGCCCTGCGAGGGAGCGCCGCAAGCAACCCCGCTAGCTCCCATACCGCTCGCTGTTCGGCTTCGACCCGCTCCAAGCGAAAAATAAAATGTATAAGTAGCACACAGCGGCCACTATCAGGGCATAGTGCAGCCCCTGTCCCCACAGCGCGCCGCCATAGGACTGGGCGTTGATCAGGTCGCCGAGCCTGCCCACACACCAGGGAATGATGGCGCCGCCCACGATGGCCATAATCATGATTCCGGAGCCATCCCCGGTTAGCGGCCCCAATTCCGCCACGCCCAGTGTGAAAATGCTGGGGAACATGATGGAGTTGAAAAAGCCCACCAGCAGGATCGCCCACATGGCCACGTGCCCGCTGCTCAGCACCGAGACAGTCACCAGCAGGGCGGCCATGATGGCGCAGAAGCCCAGCAGGGTTCCCGTCTTGATTTTTTGTAGCAGGGCCGAGCCGATGAAACGCCCCACCATCGCGCCCAGCCAGTAGAGCGAGATGTACTTGGCTGCAATCACCAGCGCCTGCTGGTATCGGGTGGCAGCATCGGGCACGGCGGCCTGGCTGACGAAGTGCCCGATGTTGTCCAGCGCCAGGTAATTTGCGATCGAGCTGCCGATGGACACTTCCGCGCCCACATAGACGAAGATTGCGATCGCCCCAAAAATAAGGTTCGGGTGCTTCCAGATCGAGTCGTTGACCTTCTCTCCGATATGGTGCTCCGCCGATTGAATCTCCGGCAGCTTGGCTGCCCCAATCAGCAGCGCCAGCACCACCAGCGCAACGCCCAGCCCCACATACGGCTTGATTACCGATGCGGCTTGCTGCACCGCGCTCTCATTGGCCGCCATGCTCGTAAGAATCAAGTGCGCGCCTACCCAGGGCGCCACCACCGTGCCCAGGGAATTGAAAGCCTGCGTCAGGTTCAGGCGGCTGGAGGCGGTTTCGGGCTTGCCCAGCACGGTCACGTAGGGATTGGCCGCCACCTGCAGCACCGTGATTCCCGCCGCCAGCACAATCAGCGCGGTCAGAAACAGGGGGAACGACGGCACTTTGGCGGCGGGCACAAACAGGAACGCGCCCGCGCCCATGGTCAGCAGTCCGAGCACCATCGCCTTCTTGTACCCCAGCCAGTCAATGA
>JBLMXE010000319.1:0-3662 GCA_050257615.1 Chlamydiota bacterium
ACTGTTTGTTGGAGGCGCTCTTGGCCTGTCCCTACTTCATGCCCAGCGCAAAATTCGAAGCCATTGCCTGGCCGCATCGCGCGCGGCTCCCGCTGGGCGATGGCTGGCAGGGCCACTGCACGGCACCCGGTCAGGAAGGCTTCACGCCGAGCCCAGAAGAGCTGGCGAATTTCTGCAATCTCGGCTACGCCCGCGGCTGTCCTCATCTGCCGCCGGACCGCGCCTGGGATGCGGTGCGTTTTTGCGTTGCCCGCGACAACGACAATCTGGTCACCGTGCTGTACGTCTGCGAGCGCGACTATCGCCCTGCCGCGCATGGTGCTCTGGAGTACGATTCGGCGTTGGCGCGCTGGCGCGCTTCCCATCCCGACCCGCGCCTTCAGAAGATGGCCGAGTGCTACCTGGAGTGCTATCTGCTGCGGCGCAACCACTCCCTCCCGGAGCCTGCAAATTCACTATGAGCAAAGACCTCGAACTTACTCCCCGGCCGGTCAAGGATTCGCAGTCGGAGATGGCGGAAATTGTTCTGCCCAACGACGCCAATCCCCTCAATGCCTTGCTCGGCGGCCGCCTCATGCACTGGATTGACCTGGCCGGCGCCCTCGCCGCCCACCGCCACTCCCGCAACTATGTAGTCACTGCCTCCATTGACCATCTCGATTTCCTCGTGCCCGTGCACGTGGGCGACCTGGTGATCCTGCAATCTTCGGTCAACCGCGTCTTCCACACCTCCATGGAGGTCGGGGTCAAGGTTTCTGTGGAAAACTACATTGCCGCCACCCGCCAGCACGTGAGTACCGCCTACTTGACTTTTGTGGCCATTGACCGTCACGGGCGCCGCCTCCCCGTGCCGCCCGTCATTCCGGAAACCGCGGACGAGAAGCGCCGCTTCGAGGATGCCGGCCGCCGCCGCGAAATTCGTCAGGCTGAACGCCGCCGCCGCGAAGCCGCCAAATAGCTCCTAGCTACTGGCTCCTAGCTCCTAGCTCAACATGTGGGGACAGGCGCCCTCGCCTGTCCGGGCGAGCGTAGCTCGCCTCAGCTCTTCCTGTGACGCCCATCACATCGCCCCGAGCGCCCGCTTCCTGATAATTTTGTTTATATGGACAGCGCACTGCTGGTGGACCGGCTGCACTTTGCCTTTACCGTCACCTTCCACTACCTGTTCCCGCAGCTGACCATGGGGCTGGCGCCGCTCATCGTGGTGCTCAAGTCCCTGGCCATCTGGAAGAAGGACGAGAACTACAACGCCGCCGCCCGCTTTTGGGCAAAAATCTTCGGCATTAACTTCGTGCTGGGCGTGGTGACCGGCATTCCCATGGAATTCCAGTTCGGTACCAACTGGTCGCACTTCTCCCGCTTTGCCGGCGGGGTGATCGGCCAGACCCTGGCCATGGAAGGCATGTTCGCCTTCTTCCTGGAATCGGCCTTCCTGGGACTGTTTCTCTACGGCGAAAAGCGCCTCAGCCAGTGGGCCCATTGGGGCAGCGCCGTGGCTGTTTTCCTCGGCTCCTGGCTGTCGGGCTACTTCATCATCGCCACCGACGCCTGGATGCAGCACCCGGTCGGCTACACGCGCGCCGCCGACGGCTCCTTTCAGCTCACCAGCTTCTGGCAACTAGTGCTGAATCCCTGGGCGGGATGGCAGTATGCGCACAACATGAGCGGAGCCGTCATCACCGGCTCTTTCGTGATGGCCTCCATTGGCGCCTTCTACCTGCTCAGCCGCAAGCACGTCGAGCACGGCCGGATGTTCGTGCGCGTGGGCGTCGTCGCCGCCTGCATTGCCAGCATCTTCCAGCTCTTTCCCACTGGCGACCAGCAGGGAAGAATGGTGGCAACCCATCAGCCGGTCACGCTGGCGGGCATGGAAGCGCTCTTCCAGGGGCAGCCCGGCGCGCCTCTGGTCATCATCGGCCAGCCCAATGTGCAGGAGCGCAAGCTCGATAACCCCATCATCCTGCCCAAAATGCTGAGCTTCCTCACCTACCGCCGCTGGAACGCCCACGTGCGGGGCCTGGACCAGTTCCCACAGGAGGTGTGGCCCGACAACATCCCCTTGCTCTATTTCAGCTACCACATCATGGTGGGCCTGGGGACCATCTTCATCGCCATCATGGTGATCGCGGTTATCCTGCTGTGGCGGCGCAAACTTTATGACTCGCGCGCCATGCTCTGGGTGCTGCTGCTCAGCCTGCCGTTCCCTTACATTGCCAACACCGCCGGCTGGATGACGACGGAAATCGGCCGCCAGCCCTGGCTCATTTACGGTCTCATGATGACGCGCGAAGGCTATTCGCCCCGCGTCTCCGCTGGCAATGGCCTGTTCACCCTGCTCGGATTCATGGGCATGTACACGGTGCTGGGCATCCTGTTCCTGTTCCTGGTACGCCGCGAAATCGAGCACGGCCCGGTGTGGATGGCGGAAAAAGTCGAGCCCATGCGGCGCGTGAACGCTGCCGATTAGAGGAGACCCATGGAAACGCTCTGGTACGTCATTGTGGCACTCATGCTGGCGACCTACGTCGTGCTTGACGGTTTCGACCTGGGCGCTGGAATCATTTACCTGATCGTCGGCCGCACGCCTGCCGAGCGCAAGGCGGTGCTGCATACCATCGGGCCGGTGTGGGACGGCAATGAGGTCTGGCTGCTGGCCGCCGGCGGCACCCTCTACTTTGCCTTCCCCCTGCTCTACGCCTCCAGCTTCAGCGGTTTTTATCTGCCGCTCATGATGGTGTTGTGGCTGCTCATGCTGCGCGCCATCGGCATCGAACTGCGCAACCATGTGCCCAACCCGGTGTGGCAGGGCTTCTTCGACGTGGTCTTCAGCCTGGCCAGCGCCCTGCTCGCCATTTTCTTCGGCGCGGCGCTGGGCAACGTGATTCGCGGCGTGCCCCTGGCCGCCGACGGCTACTTCTTCGAACCGTTGTGGACCAACTGGCGCGTGGGCGCTCAGAACGGCATCCTCGACTGGTACACAGTGCTGGCCGGAGTCGTAGCCCTGGTGGCGCTTACCATGCACGGCGCGCTCTACGTAATTCGCAAGACCGAACCCCCGATCAGCACGCGCGCCCGCCGCGTGGCGCTGGTCTTGTGGCCGGTGCTGCTGGTTGTGACCCTTCTCAGCCTGGCCGCCACCATGTATGCCCGTCCCCAGGTGCTCGACAACTACCACGCACAGCCCGTAGGCCTGCTGATTCCGCTCCTGGTCGCCGCCGCCATGGGCATGATGCTGCACGGCGCGCTCGCGCTAAAGGAACGCCTGGCCTTCGCCGGCTCCACTCTTTATCTGGCGGCCATGCTGGTGGGCGCGGCCTTCGCTCTCTATCCCAACGTGCTCCCGGCGAGCACCGACCCGGCCTACAGCCTCACTATCCACAACACGGCCGCCGCGCACTACGGCCTGACTGTCGGCATCATCTGGTGGATTTTGGGGATGCTCCTGGCGCTGGGCTACTTCTTCTTCGTCTATCGCATGTTCCGCGGCAAGGTGAAGCTGGAAGCGGAAGGTGAGGGGTACTGAAGATTCCTTCTTAATTGTCATTGCCCCAAAAAACTTCGGGGACGCTCATCGCGTCCCCGGTATGCTTCACTGGCGAAGCTTAGTGCTTCTTCGCTTTCTTCTTTGCTTTCTTCTTAGCTGCCATTGAACTATTCTCCCT
>JBLMXE010000320.1:0-3991 GCA_050257615.1 Chlamydiota bacterium
GGGGCGCGCAACCTGGGCGAGGCGCTGCGGCGCATTGCCGAGGGCGCGGCCATGATCCGCACCAAGGGTGAGGCCGGCACCGGCGACGTGGTGCACGCGGTGAAGCACATGCGTCAGATCATGCAGGAGATGCGCGAGCTGACCGTACTGCGCGACGAAGAGCTTTATGCCCGCGCCAAGGACCTGCAGGCCCCCTATGAGCTGGTGCGCATGGTGGCGCGGGAAGGGAAGTTACCCGTGCCCAACTTTTCGGCCGGCGGCATTGCCACCCCGGCGGATGCTTCCTTGGTGATGCAACTGGGAGCCGAGTCGGTCTTTGTGGGCTCCGGCATCTTCATGAAAGACTCCATAAACTTCGCGCCGTCGGAAGAAGCCGAGCGCCGTGCCCGCGCCATTGTGCGCGCCACCACTCACTATAACGACCCCAAAGTGTTACTTGAAGTGTCCGAGGATCTGGTTGGCGCCATGAAGGGGCTGGCGGTGGCGGCGATTGCAGAATCGGAGATGCTGCAGAAGAGAGGCTGGTAAATCAGCCGTCAGCACTCAGCATTCAGCACTCTCCCTGTCGTGGTAGCTGGATACCCGCTGTGCGCTTGATTGGCTGAATGCTGACTGCTGAGTGCTACTGGAGAGTATGACTACATCCCACAGCGAAGGCTTGCTCACTGCCCGCACCACCCTCCACCGCCATGCTGAGCGCGGCACGCACGACCGCGAAACCATCAACCAGATTCTGGACGAAGGCCTTGTTTGCCACGTGGGATTTGTTAGTGATGGCCAGCCCTACGTGATTCCAACTGGCTATGGACGTATAGGCGACAATCTGTACATCCACGGCTCGGCGGCCAGCCGCATGTTGCGCGACCTGGAGAAGGGAATCGCGATGTGTGTGACCGTCACCCTGCTCGACGGGTTGGTTATGGCGCGTGCCGCCTTCAGCCATTCGATGAACTATCGCTCGGTAGTGGTGCTGGGTAAGGCGCATTTGGTGGAAGATCCTGAGGAAAAGACGGCTGCGCTCAAGGTCATCACCGAGCACATCGTGCCCGGGCGCTGGGCGGAAACCAGATGGCCAACGGAGCAGGAACTGAAGGCTACCAGCGTGCTCAAGCTGCCCTTGACGGAAGCTTCGGCCAAAATTCGCAGCGGCGGGCCGAAGGACAAGGACGAAGATGTCGCCTATCCCGTGTGGGCGGGGGTACTGCCGCTAAGCCTGGTTCCGGGCGCTCCGGTGGAGCATGGGGCCAGTGCCGTGCATGAGGTGCCGGAATACGTGGCGAAGTACTCGCGTGCGACAGCAGGCAAATAGCACTTAGCATTTGGCACTTGGCCGTGCAGGTTTGTTGCGGATTTGGCCAAATGCTAATTGCTAAGTGCCAACGGCTGGTTTATGAAAATCGGGGTTTTAGCCTTGCAAGGCGATTTCGATGCGCACCGCAAGCGCCTGGAAGAACTGGGCGCGGAAGCCGTCCTGGTGCGCAAGCCGGAGCAACTGGACGAAATTGATGCGCTGGTGATCCCCGGGGGTGAATCCAGCACCTTCCTCAAATTGCTGGGAGAACAAGGATTTGAAAAGCTGAAGCAGTTTGTGCACGCCAAGCCTGCTTTCGGAACTTGTGCCGGGGCCATCCTGCTGGCCAATCAGGTGGAGAACCCGCACCAGCCCGGACTGGGGGCGCTCGACATCACCATCCGGCGCAATGCTTACGGACGGCAGGTTGACAGCTCCATTCGCCACGCACAAACCACGCTGGGCAGCGATCCCCTGGAAATGGTCTTTATTCGCGCCCCTAAGATCGAGCGGGTGGGCAAGGAGGTGGAGGTCTTGGCCCGCGAGAGCAATGATCCCGTCCTGGTCCGGCAGGGCAAGACCATGGCCGCCACCTTCCATCCCGAGCTCAGCGAGGACACGCGGGTACATGCAGCGTTTCTCGAGTTGGTCGGCAGCACTTCCTATTAACCACAGATTAACCACAGAAGACACAGAGGGCACAGAGAAGCCCATTTCAAAGATCGCATCTCTTTGACCACGGTCAAGACACAAAGCGCATGAAGCGCCAGTTTGCTTGGTGGTAAGGGGTTTTTTGTGACCTCCCCTCTGTGTCCTTTGTGTCCTTTGTGGTGAAAAGCCTTGGTTCCCCTGCGTTATACTTGCGCTAATGGCCGCGACCCCGGAAAAGACCTTCTACATCGAGACCTTTGGCTGCCAGATGAACGTGCATGACTCGGAAAAGGTCATCGGCACGCTCCTGGCGGAAGGCTACCGCCAGGTCCAGACCGTGGAGGATGCCGGCCTGATCCTCTATAACACCTGCTCCATCCGCGATAAAGCCGAACAGAAGGTCTTCCACCGCTTGGCCGACTTCAGGAAGATGGCGGCGCAAGGTAAGAAGTTCGGGGTGCTGGGCTGTGTGGCTCAGCAGGAAGGCGAAAAGATTTTTGCGCGCGCTCCGCATGTTTCGATGGTGTGTGGCTCGGCTTCCTACCGCAACCTGCCGGAAATGCTGGTGCAGATCGAGGCAGGGAAGCAGCGTGTTACCGGTCTGGACGACCGCGAGACGGAGGAGTGCTTCGAGACCGAGTTCACCTCCCGCTCCAACCCTTACCGCGGCTACATCACCATCATCGAGGGCTGCGACAAGTTCTGCGCCTTCTGTGTGGTGCCTTACACCCGGGGCAAGGAGCGCAGCCGCACCTCGGCTTCTGTGCTGCAGGAGGCGCGGCGCATGGCTGATGCCGGCTACACGGAAATCCAGCTGCTCGGGCAAAACGTGAACTCCTACTGCGATCCCTCGGGAAAGAAAAGCTTTGCTGAGCTGCTGGCGGCGGTGGGGGAAGTCGCGGGCATCCGCCGGGTGCGCTTCACCACCTCGCATCCCCGGGATTTCGGTCGCGACATCGTAGAAGCCATTGACGCGGTGCCAGCGCTTTGCAACCAGGTGCACCTCCCGGTTCAGAGCGGCTCCACGCGGGTGCTGGGCCTGATGCAACGTCTTTACACGCGCGAGCAGTATCTGGAGCGCATCGGATGGATGAAGGCGGCGCGGCGGCCGATCAGCCTCAGCACCGACATCATTGTGGGCTTTCCTGGAGAGAATGAAGAGGACTTCGAGCAGACGCTCTCACTGCTGGACGAAGTGGGGTATGACAGCGTATTTTCCTTCAAGTATTCACCGCGTCCCAACACGCCTGCCCTGAAGTTTATTGATCACATCCCAGATCAGGAAAAGTCCCGCCGCTTGGCCGTGCTGCAGGAAAAGCAGAAACAAATCCAGAACCAGCGTAATCAGAGGCATGTAGGGGAAATACTGGAGGCCATGGTCGAAGGGCGAAACCCAGCACGCGGCCAATGGATTGGGCGTACTTCACAGAATAAAGTGCTAAACTTCACCGCCGGCGAGGGGGAAGCGCTGGCCAGCGGAAGCTATGTGCCGGTGCGGGTGACGCAGTCCTTTCCCAACAGCCTGGTGGGGGAACTGGCGTTTGCGGAGGAAAAGGCGGGTATCAACCAGTTTTTACACAGCCAATCCGGGGAATTGGCGTTCTAATGTAGCAAGACGGCTGGGTGGTCTGGCGGCCAGGAGGGCACGATGGAAGTAGAGATGAAAATTCGCGGGCTGATGATGGATCCGGTTACCAACATGCCCATCGTGATCCTCAAAGATGTGGCGGGCGATTCGGTGTTGCCCATCTGGGTGGGAATTTACGAGGCTAATGCCATCGCCCTGGAGATCGAGAAAGTCAGCACCCCCCGGCCCATGACTCACGACCTGCTCAAGAACGTGCTAACCGGCCTGGACACCCTGGTGCACAAAGTGGTGGTAACGGAGCTGCGCGAGGACACCTTCTTCGCCGTGATCTGGCTGGAGCGCGACGGCCGCATCATCAGTGTGGATTCCCGGCCTTCGGATGCGCTCGCCCTGGCGCTGCGCGTGGATTGCCCCATCTTCGTCGAAGACGACGTGCTCAAGTCGTCCAAGCTGGCCAGTTC
>JBLMXE010000321.1:0-8036 GCA_050257615.1 Chlamydiota bacterium
AATCTTCCAGGCGGTCGTTGATGAGAATATAGTCGTAACTCTGGTAATTCTCAATCTCTTTCGCAGCCGTTAGTAACCGCCGCTGGATCACCTCCTCGGTATCCAGGCTGCGGTTGCGCAGGCGCCATTCCAGGGTTTTCTTGTCCGGCGGGAGGATAAAAATGCTGACTGCGTCCGGGATCTTGCGCTTGATCTGCGCCGCCCCTTGGACGTCAATATCGAGCAGCAGATCGCGGCCGCCGCGTTGCGCCTGCTCCAGGAAACGTCTGGCGGTGCCGTAGTAATTCCCAAAAACGTTGGCGTGCTCCAGGAATTCGCCGCGGGCGATCATCTCCTCGAAATCCTGGATGGGAACGAAGAAATATTCGCGCCCGTTCTGCTCGCTGCCCCGCGGGCGGCGGGTGGTATAGGAGATGGAAAAATCGAGATTGGAGACCAGCTTGCGTAGCTCGTTTACCAGGGTGGATTTGCCCGATCCTGAGGGCGCCGAAATGATGTAAACCGTGCTCATTCGATGTTCTGCACCTGCTCCCGGGACTTTTCGATTTCCGCCTTGATGGCCAGCCCCAGTTGGGTAATGCGCAGGGCTTCTCCGGCGACGCCGGTGGTCTTGGAGAGCAGGGTGTTGGCCTCGCGATTCATTTCCTGCAGCAGAAAGTCCAGCTTCTTGCCTACTTCGCCGCCGCTGTCGAGCAGGCCGCGGAAATGCTGGATGTGGGTGTTGAGCCGCACCAGTTCTTCGTGGATATCGCTACGCTCGGCGAGCAGAGCCGCCTCCTGCAAGATGCGTTCGGGCTCGGCCTGCGCGCCCACGAGTTCCTGCATACGCGTCCGCAAGCGCTCCAAGTGGGCCTGCAGCATGCCGCCGCGCAGCTTCTCCACTTCCGCCGCTCCCGCCTCCAGCCGCGTCAGGCGCTCGCGCAACTCCCGTTCCATGCCTCGGCCCTCTTCCGCCCGCATGTCATTCAGACGCCCCAGGATCTCGCCTACCTTGGCCAGCACCGCCGTTTGCAGTTCGCTGTCGCCGGCGGTCGCGCCCGAAGCGTCAATAGCCCCCGGCAGTTTCAGGGCCGCGTTCAGATCAGGTTCGCCACTCACCTTGAACTCGTCCGCCAGTCGCCGAAAGGCTTCCACGTAACCGCCCACCAGCTGGCGATTGACCGCAAACCCTTGCCCCGCCACCGGCTCCATCGTGAGGGTGACTTCCACGTGTCCACGCGCCATCTTCTCCTTGAGGAGCCGGCGTAGCTGCATCTCCAGCTCGCCGCTGTCGGACGGCAGGCGGAAGTGCAGGTCCAAAAAGCGATGGTTCACCGATTTCAGAGCCAAGGTGAAGCCCAGCCGCCCGTTCACCTGGCCTTTGGCTTGCGCGAACCCGGTCATGGAATGGATGGGCATAGCCAAGCCTCAACTCTCCGCCGCCCCGGCTTGGACTTTCTGGCTGTCCCAGTCGAGAAATTGCAGATTGTACAAGCGGCGGTAGGTACCCAACTGGCTCATCAAGTCCTGGTGGGTGCCGATTTCGGTGATTATCCCGTTCTCCAGCACCACGATACGGTTGGCGTGGCGCACAGTGGACAGGCGGTGAGCGATGACCACCACGGTGCGGCCGCGCATCAGGTTCTGCAGGGCCGATTGCACCAGGGCCTCCGATTCGCTGTCCAGGGCGGAAGTGGCCTCGTCGAGGATGAGGATGGGAGCGTCCTTGAGCAGAGCACGGGCAATGGCGATGCGCTGGCGTTCGCCGCCGGAGAGGCGCACACCGCGCTCTCCGATCACGGTTTTGTAGCCTTCGGGCAGGGCCTCAATGAAGTCATGAGCCAGGGCCGCCTTGGCTGCTTTCACCACCCGCTCGTGAGGGACCCCAGGCTGGCCATAGGCGATATTGTTGCGCACGCTGTCGTTGAAGAGCACCGTCTCCTGGGTAACGATGCCGATCTGGGCGCGCAGCGAGGGCAGGGTGAGTTCGCGCACATCGTGGCCGTCAATCAGCAGTCGCCCGCCAGTCACGTCAAAGAATCGCGGGATCAGGTGTACCAGGGTACTTTTGCCGGCGCCACTGGAACCCACAACGGCCAGCACCTCGCCGGAATGCACGGTCAGATCAATGTCGCGCAGTATATCGCGGGCCTCGCCATTGGCGCCGTAAGAAAAGCTGACGTGATCGAAGCGGATGCTTTCTCCGAAGTGGGGCAAATAACGGGCAGCCGGCTTCTCCATAATCGTGTCTTCCTGGCCCATGAATTCGAAAATGGAAGCGGAAGCTCCCAGCGCCTGCTGAAAGTTGTTATTGAAAATGGCGAATTTGCGCACCGGCTCGTAGAGTTTGTAAACCGCGATGATGAAGGCCACGAAGACGGGACCGGTAAAGGTGTGGGCCTTGATCAGTTCACGCCCCAGCAGCAGCAGCAAGGCAATGCCGATAGAGCCGATGATGTCCATGGTTGGCGAACTGACCGCCGCCGCTGCCACCGAGCGCATGTTGGCACGGAACAGACGGCGCGCCGCCGCACGGAAGCGGCCCATCTCCCACTGTTCCATGCCGAAGGCCTTGACGATGCGGTTGCCGGTGATGGTTTCGTGCAGCAGGTTGTGGATATCGGCCAGCTTGTCCTGACCGCGGCGAGTGGTGTGGCGAACGCGCCGCCCGATCTTGCGCGCGGAAATGAGTACGAAAGGAATGAACAGCACCAGCACCCAGGCCAGCTTGCCGCCCAGCACAATGACCACACCGGCCACGAAGATAAGGGTGAATATCTGCTGCAGGAATTCCGCCAGGACCGTGGACAGGGCGTACTGCACGCGCTCAATGTCGTTGATGATGGCGGAAAGCAGGGTGCCGGTGGGGTGGCGCTGGAAGAAGGCCGCCGACCGCCGCAGGATGGAGTCATGCACATCGTTGCGCAGATCGGTGATCATGCCGTAGCCGGCGTAGTTCACCAGGTAAGTGCCCAGGTAATCGAAGATTCCCTTCAGCACCGTAGCTGCGACCAGGGCAAAGGCCACCACCGTCCAGGCATTGGTGAAATGGGAGGGGACAAGGTGCTCCAGATACACCGTGTGCTGGGTGCCGGGAACGGTAAACAGGGCCAGTTTCTTGGACTGGTTTGCCGGGTTGAGCACGGCGCTCAGGATGGGGCCGATCAGCAGCAGGCGGAAGGCGTCCAGCAACCCCACCAGAGCCATGGCAATGACTGAGGTGAGCAACTGGAGCCGGTAAGGCCCCACGTAGCGCAATAGGCGCGTCAATTGGCGCATAGGCCTGGGAAAAACAAAATTAACCGGGCGCAGCGCAAAGGCTGCCTCTCAATGACCATGCCTGCTCGGGACCGTATCACACAGCATTTTACTGGAAAATAAGGAATTGCCGCTTGGCCAAGTTGAGGCTGGAGAGAAGCATCACACAAAGGACACGAAGGGTCACGAAGAATTAATAAACTCGATGTTCTTTCGCGCCCTCTGTGGTAGATGGTTTAGGCTATTTCTCCTCCGGCAGAGGCGCGGGAGCGGGCTCAGTGGCCGGCTTCTCCGGCAAAAACGTGTAGCCGGAGATGGCGGCGGCCAGGCTGGGCTCCGGGTGCGATCCCTTCCCGGTGCCGCGAATGGCGCGCACGATGTAGCCTTTGCATAGAACCCGGCTATTGGGCTGGCCGGTGATCTCCTCCGGCATTTCGAAAACCAACTCCACGTCGGTATCGTGGGTCAGCACTTCGCTGGCGCGGAAGAAGACGCCGGACTGACTGATGTTCTCCACCCTGCCGGTATGCCACTTGTCGTTGCCGGCCTGGCGGTATTCCAGGGTCAGATCGGTGCGCAGGCGGCGGGCCCGCGGCACCCAATTGGAACGCCGGCGCGAGCGGTGCCCTGCTTGCATGGGTGCCTGCCCGGCAGCCGAGGGCTGGATGCGCCCGGTGCGGGTCATGGAGTTCCAGTCGTACATATATTCCGCGCCGCACAGCACGCATACCTGGTAGTAGCGGCCGTCCGGCCTGCGCCGCGGCCAGGCAAACTGGTGCGAGCACAGGCGGCTGGTAATGGCATCGAGTAATTTCGCACCCATGGGAGTAATCCTGAACAGCCGAGATCCTGAGGAGGATGGCGACGCCTGTTCCTAAAGTGTCGTCTCGGCTGTTACCAGGACATGGTAGAGGTATCCGACGGGCGAAGATAGATGACCACGGTAACCTGGCCGGGGCGGGAAGCGCGGATTGGCGCCGATCTCATGCGGATTCATGGCCTTAGGAGTGTCCTGAAAATGTGCGGAGAAACGCAACAGCAGAGGCGAGAAAAGACTGGATGAAGATGTTACGAATCTAGAAAGTGGTGTACTGCCGATTACTTCAGTTACGTTTACAGCCTTCTGCCCTCGATTTAGTATCCATCTCGTAGTTTGGCAGTTCTGGGGGAGGGCTGCCGTGGCGTCCTGGGCCGAAAGGCTCAGGACGCTTTTTATTTGGGTTCACCGCCGAGACGCCGACCGGCACGTCAGTTAGTTAGGAGCTGGTAAAAGCAAAAGCGGCACGGAATTCCATGCCGCCAGGCTGAAAGCTGATAGCTGACCGCTGATAGCTAGTTTTACGACAACTGCTTATCCAGCGCCTTTTCGATCTTCTCCTTGGGAACGTAGCCCACGATCTGCTCCTGCACCTGTCCGCCCTTGAACACCAGCAGGGTGGGGATGCCGCGGATGCCGTAACGCTGCGGCGTAGCGGGATTGCGGTCCACGTCCATCTTGCCGATTTTCACACGACCGCCGTACTGCGTTGCCACTTCGTCCACAATCGGCGCCAGGGCGCGACAGGGGCCGCACCAGGCTGCCCAGAAATCCACCAGTACAGGCTGCTCCGCCTTGAGCACGGCTTGGTCAAAATTAGAATCAGTTACTTCGAAAATTGCCTCGGATGCCATCTTCTCTCCATGCGTAGCCGTGCTCCGGGCGCGGCCACCGGTTTATCGTAGCACTTGAATTAGATGCCGCACAGTCTGTTTGGTCGCAGAGCGGTTGCCCTGTTCCGAAATGGGCAGGATGGCTGGGTAGCCAGCCAGTCAGCTAATACTTGCGCAACACCCCAATCACCCGGCCCTGAATCTGCACCGAGGCGGCGGGAACCAGGATGGGCTTCATGGTGGCGTTAGAGGGTTGCAGGCGAATGGTGTCGCCTTCCTTGTAGAAGCGCTTCAAAGTGGTGTCGCTGCCGTCCACCAGAGCGACCACGATATCGCCGTTGCGAGCCATCTTGGTCTTCTCGACCAGAACATAGTCGCCGTCGAGGATAGCTTCATCCTGCATGGAGTCGCCACGCACCTCCAAAACAAAAACGTCGCGCGAGCGGGTAAAGTCGGAAAGGGAAATGGTTTCGGGGTTCTCTAGCGCCTCGACCGGGCGGCCAGCGGCAATGCGTCCCACCAAGGGGAGCACGGTGCCGGAATTCCAGCCCAGCGCCTGCTTCAGGCCGCCGCGCGGAGGCAGCAGTTCAATGGAGCGGCTGCGGTTGTAATCCCGCTTCAGCAAGCCCTTTTTCTCCAGGTTGCTGATGTGCTTGTGCACTGTGGCCAGCGAGTTCAGCTTCAGCCCCTTGCCGATTTCCTCAAACGAAGGCGAATGCTGGTGCTCCTGCACGAAGCGGTCAATGAACTCGTAAACTTCCTTCTGCTTCTTGGTGAGAGACATTGCAGCCTCATTGTGGGCGAATAGAAGGCGAATGTCAATGCACTTGTGGATGCGGCCATCAGGCGGGAATGGTATGACTGGCTGCGCTTCGTCCCGCGAACTGGGCTGCCGCCTGGATAAACGCGGTAAGCAGGGGGTGGGGCTTTTCCGGGCTGGAGGAGAGCTGCGGCTGGAAAAGTGTGGCTACAAAAAATGGGTGCCCGACAAGTTCCACCGCGCGGGCTTCGCCGCCGCTGGCGTGAGCTACGAAATCCAAACCAGCCGAGACCAGTTGCGGCTCATAGGCCGAGTTGAGCTCGTAATTGCAGAAATAGTGTTCGACGATTTGGTCACAGCCATAAAGCTTTTGCAGCAGCGAACCCGGTTTCAGGCGGATGCCGGGAATAGGCCCGCAGAGCTTGGGACCGTGCTGGGGCAGGGCGCAAGCAATGGGAGAAATGATGATGTGCGGGGCGTTGGGATTGTTCTCAGCGCTGTCCGCGCCCGCGAGCTTCAGGACATTTCTCGCACACTCTACCAGAGTGTATTGGAAGCCGCTTCAGGTGCCGACGAACGGCCAGTTGCGGGTGCGGACAAATTCGATGGCGCGCAACATGCCGTCGAAACTGAGGTAAGGGCTGCCGGACGCGGCCAGCAAGCCGTCAAAGCGCTCCAGTTCTTCTTTGCTGTTCGGTTCTGCCAGCGAGGGCGTGGGTACCCATTCCACATCCACAGCAACACCCAGCTTAGCGGCCGAATGCTGGAGTGCGGTTGCAAACGCCGGGTGGGTGTGAAATGCGGGATTAAAGTCGCCAATCACACCAATTCGCACCGCGTGATTCACCAGCGCTCCTCGTCTAGTTTTAATTGGGTTTGTTACCGGGAGACACGAAATTCTAACACGCCATTTTCAACTTTGCGTCTCTGCGACTCGGTTTAGCGGGCGGCGCCGAAGACCATGGGGACGTTGGCCTTGTCAGCCTCATCCACCTTGAACATCTGCCGCAATTGCAGGTGCATCCAGCCGGCCACCACGTTGTCGGGAACCTGCTGCATGCGCACGTTGTAGGTGTTGACGGAGTCGTTGTAGAACTCGCGGCGGTCGGCGATCTGGCTTTCCAGTTCGGTGATGCGCCCCTGCAGCTTCAGGAAGTTGTCGCTGGCCCTGAGCTGGGGATAGTTTTCCGCCACTGCCAACAGGCCGTGCGTGGCCTGGGTCATACTCTGGTCGGCTTGCGCTTTCTGGTTCACTGTGACCGCCTGGGCGTATTGCGAGCGCGCCTGGGCGACCTTCTCGAAGGTGTCGCGCTCGTATTCCATGTAACCCTTGCAGACGGCGACCAGGTTGGTGAGTTCGTCGTGGCGCTGCTTGAGCAGGACGTCAATGTTGGCCCAGGCCTTGTCTATGTCGTTCTTCAGCGCGATCAGGCCGTTGTAGATCGTGACCAGGTACCACACCAGGCCGCCGACCACGAACAAGAGCGCAAGCAGGATCACGATTTCCATAATTTCTCCGAGACGGTAGCTAGTAGCTGGTAGTTAGTAGTTGGTGCCATCGGCATGCAACTATGAATGACTAACAACCACCAACTAACAAGGAACCAACTACCAACTACATCAATCCTAACCTGCTCAGCACAAAGCCAACCGATACCAGGGTCAAAATGGGTCCGCCCCATATGTACAGCGTGGATTTCCACGCCAGTTCGCCCAGCACGTCCCGCTGGCTGTGCCAGGAAATCAGAAATGTTGGATTATGGTTGCCCTTCATGAGCACTACGGGTGGGTGCAAATCGAAGGGAACCACCGGCTTGGCCGGTGGCGCCATGGGGCCGGGTGAGGCAGGCGTATTCGATGCCTCAGCGGCTACCATTGTTGCAGCCACGGCTGGCGTTCCAAACAACGAGGCCATGGCTAACAGGCGGCGCTTCTGTTCCTCGGGATCCATCGGAGCAGCAGGACGCGAAGTCTGCTGTTGTGCGGATGCTGCCGTGGTCACAGCCATATAGGCTGCGGTCGGACCCGGATTTTCCGGAGCCGTGCCCATCAGCCCGGCCATGAACAGCTCGCGGCGGTGCTTTTCCGCGTCATCAATTTCCACCGCTGGGTGAGCCGGCTGCTGAGGCGGCGAAGCGGGGTGCGGCATCCCAGCCGGGGCATGAAATCCCATGGCAGCAGCGAACGCCGCACGTGCCTGCAGTTCCTTTTGATCAGGCGGGGGCGGGGCAGGGCGCGTCTTGATGGCGCCCGCCGCCAGCTTGCGCCAGGCCGCATCCGGGCTATCGGAGGCCACCGGCATATCGCGCACCTCAATGCCGGGATTTTCCGCCAGCGTGCCCAGGATAAAGAGCGCGTTCTTGGGCTTGATGCAATATTCCTCGATCTT
>JBLMXE010000322.1:0-6064 GCA_050257615.1 Chlamydiota bacterium
TCAAATCGCCCTGCACATGCGACAGGAACCCGATGATGCTGGTTCCCTTCTTCAGCTTGGATTTCAGCTTGGGAATCAGGGCCAGCGGCTTGGCCCCGGCATTGTTCAGATCGAAGATGATGAGGGAAGGCTTTTCCTCGCCGTTGCTCTTCATGTGCTCGGCCAGGTCTTTCTCCGTCTTAACAAACTCGACTTTGACGTTGAGTTTGCGCGCAACCTCCTGAATTTTTGCCGAGAAAAACAGGTCGTCAATGAAGGCGAAGATGCGCGGTCCGCCGTTGGATTCGGGTAGGGGCTCCGGTTCAGCGCCCAGGTAGTTGCTGGGGTTGAAGCGTCCACGGCCACCCCCTCGGCCGTTGTCGCCGTTCATGCCAGCGCGGTAAGCGTGGTCCATGGGTGCGGTGTAGATTCCGCCGTGGCGGTCGCGTTGTCCGCCGCCTCCCTGTCCTGGGCGGCGATTAGGTGGACGACGGCCTCGCCGACGTCGGTTTCTCCCTCCGGATCCGGAGGGATGGTTCGGTCCAATCATCATGTTGCTCTCTTTTTTGCCCTCTATTTAAACGAGGGGAAACTGGTTCGATGCGCTTTTCTGCCGCGGGGAATTTCGCTGCTGGTGCAAAACCCTCACAACCACTTGCGGCTGGATGTCAATTCGTGAACTCTTATTTTGTCCGTCTGGCGCCTGGAGCTTTACCTTGGGCGCGGAATGCCGGCACGGGGAACGTGCGGCCGCTTGGAGGACAACATGATGTTACCCGGCATGTGCGGCTCGCGCAAGTCCTAAAAGTACCGCCAGTAACCTTGGTTATCCCCACCCCTTTATGATGCCTTCCACGGGCTCCCCGCTTCAGCTTTCTTCATCCCTTGATGACCGCCACCGGCTCCAGCCGCGCCACCCGCCGCCCGATCCCCGCACGCTCCACCACCTCCACCACCCGGGACACGTCCTTATAGGCCTGCGGCGCCTCTTCCGCAAGGCCGCTCAGGCAGCCGGCGCGCACCGCGATCCCGCGCTCCTGTAACTCCTGCCGCAAGGCCTCGCCGCGCACCATTTTCTTGGCCCGCGCCCGGCTCATTACCCGGCCCGCTCCGTGGCAGGTCGAGCCAAAGGTCTGTTCCATCGAGCCAGCCGTGCCCAGCAGAATGTAAGATTCCGTCCCCATTGAGCCCGGAATAAGCACCGGCTGGCCCAGGTCGCTGAACTCCGCCGGCAGGCCGGGCGCTCCCGGCCCGAAAGCCCGCGTCGCTCCCTTACGGTGGACGCACACCCGCATGTTTTGACCGCCTACGTTGTGCTCCTCGACTTTGGCCATGTTGTGCGCGATGTCGTACACCTGGTGCAAGTCGAAATCCTTAACCTTGCCCGCCAGCCCCTGCTCGAAGGAGCGCCGCACCAGATGGGCCAGCACCTGGCGGTTGGCGAAAGCGAAATTAGCGGCGCAGGCCATGGCTCGGAAGTAGTCCTGGCCCTCTGCAGAATCAAAGGGCGCGCACACCAGTTCGCGGTCCGGCAGCTCAATTCCGTAGTCGCGCACCGTCTTCTGGAAGCGCCCCACATAATCTTCGCAGACCTGGTGCCCCAAGCCCCGCGAGCCACAGTGAATCTGCACCACCACCTGCTCAAGAAACAAGCCCAGGCGGCGGGCGCCTTCCTCGTCGTAAACAGTCGCGACACGATCCACTTCGATGAAGTGATTGCCGGCTCCCAGCGTGCCCAGCTGGTTGCGCCCGCGCTCCTTGGCGCGGTCGGAGACAAATTCCGGGTCCGCGCCCGCGATCCGCCCGAACTCTTCGCTGTGTTCCAGGTCCTCGCGGCGGGCATACCCGTGCGCCAGCGCCCAGCGGCCTCCCTCGTTCAGCACGGAATCCAGTTGGGCCTTCTTGAGGCGAACTTCCCCATGGGTACCCACTCCCACCGGGCAATTGCTGTAGAGCGCGCCTGCCAGGTCGGCCAGGAAAGGCTGCACCTCGGCGAACTCGGCATTCGAGGCCAGCGCCCGCACGCCGCAGTTGATGTCGTAGCCCACGCCTCCCGGAGAAATCACGCCTTCGGGCAGGCGGGTCGCAATCACGCCGCCAATGGGAAAGCCGTAGCCCTGATGAATATCAGGCATGGCGATGGCGTACTTCAACACCCCGGGCAAGGTGGCGGTGTTGATCAACTGCTCAATTGAGCGATCGCCCAGCGCGGCCTCCAGCAGGCGCTCGTCGGCGTATAGGCGCGCCGGCACACGCATGTCATCGCGAAACTGGCGGGGAATTTCCCACACGTTTTCCGCCACCTGCTGCAGCTCGTATTTGCTCAGCGCCGCTTCCATGGATATTGATTCAGTGACCGAATGATTCAATGATTCAATCGTTAAACGTCCACCACCACAGTCGCTTCCCAGCCCTCCGCAGTCTGTTTGATTTCCAGCCCATGAAAGGTAACGGCTTTAATCATGCGCACAGCCTCGGGAGACCGCTGGCCGCGCACACGTGCCCGCAGTTGCGTATTTGAAATCTCCTGCACATCGAATTTACGGTAGATTTCTCCCTGCTTCTCCTCCAGGTAAAGCAGCTCATTCAGCCAGTTGACCAGCAGGGTTTCGCGATCGAAACCACGCACCTCCACCTCGCGTTCCACTGCTTCCGCCGGCCGCAAAGGCTGGCGAGCCTGCAGTTCAAACATGGCGCCGGCAGCGTTGGCGAACAGTTGCTTCAGATCGGAGCCGCGGACGCGAAAGGCCCAGTCGGCCGTGTGCTCGACCTCTTCAAAATCCTCCATGATGGCGGCTGAACAGCCTTAGTGATGAACGGTAGTGCTGCGGGTGAGTTGGACGCGCAGAAAATCCCGTCCCTGAGGAGTGATTCTCACCCTTTCCCCGCTGCAGAAGACCAGTTGCTCCTGTTGCAGGAAACGCACCCACTGCTCCAGGGTGTGGCCATCGTAAACCTCGGGAAACCGGCGCGCGGCGGCGACAAAGCAGTAGCGCAAGTTGCGCATTTGCGTGCCGCTGTGACCGGCGTCATGGATCAGCCGCAGGCCGGGCACCTGCGCCTGCCAGAACCCGAAATAGCATGGATCGGAAGCTTGGCCGGCGCTCATGCCGGCCAGTGACACTGCGGGACTGGTTCCCCGCTCCGCCATCTGGCGCCGTTCGCGGCGGTCCGCGTACTCCGCAATCGCGATCAGGGCGATCACCGCGAAGAAGAAAAGGTACGCCGATAGGACGATGATCAGGACGGGCATACGCGCCCCCGCAGAGTCGGATCCTGAAATCGGGGCCCTCGCCGGGAATCGCCGCTCTTTCCGCTGCCCCCAGAGCCGAAAGCACCGCGGGAGTCGCTTCCCAGCGCCCCTAGTTTACCACCGCCGGAAGCGGCCGGTTCTATTTTGTTTGCCCTCTTCTCTGCCCGCTTACATGATCAGCTCACGAAAGCTGAGCATGCGCGGCGGCTGGTTCTGGCTGCCCTGCGGCAAGGAGCAGAAATCAAAATAAATATTGGCGCTGCCACCCAGCGTGGTGTCCACATACGATTGCTGGCCCGCCAGCACGGCGCCGTATATATTCACTCCGCTGGAGCCGCCTCCAGTGAAGGAAATCACCCCCCGCACGATGATTAGACCGTAGAACTCCAGTCCTCCATGAATATCGAGATTGCCGTCCACTACCAGCACACCGTTGCCCAGTGCGCCTCCCGAGAGCTGCAAGTTGCCCGGCACGTAGGTGACTTGCCTGCTCATTCCCACCGGCCCCACGGGATTGTTAGGCGGGCTGGGAGGAAAGGTGGGCGGAACTCCCAGCGTCTGCCCCGACCTGGTTCCGCAGCTCCCGGCGGGACAAGTCCAGTTGTATGGCGCCTGCGTCACATTAACGGTATCGGCAGCATCGCGATATTTGGCTACCAGTGCATCTATGTCCCAGGGCCAGGGCTGGTTCTGCACCACCGGCTGGGGAGTGCCGGCAATCAGGGTCTCCGAGGGCGTGGGGTTATCCACCGTGCCGGCCGCATAGATCGCGAAGTGCGTGCCGTCACAGACCATCCCGGCGCGATTGGTGCAGGTCGTGGTGTCCCGGCCGTTGACCCGCGTGATCGTGCAGGTGCAAGTACAGTAATCCCAGCCATTCACCAGCAGGCTGCCATTCAGGTCCACATGGTCCTGCGAATCCACCGCCCCCCGGGTTACGAGCGGCGGATCCTGAGCCACCTCCATCTGCAACAGGCGGGTAGCGCCGTTGGCGGTCACCGCCAGTGCCGTCAGTTCGTAGACCGGGCTCCAGCCTGGTGGGTCGCTGCCCGCCGCCAGTGTGCAATCGGTGACCGGAAGCAGCGTGACCGGCAGTTCGCTTACGCCGTTCCAGCACACCTGGGTGTTCAGGGTGGAGCTGGCGCTGCTGCCGTTGTTGTAGTAGGGAGCGCAGGAAGCATTGGCCTTGCGATTAACGCGCACCCACTTGTAGGGCAGAGCGGCGGCCGTGTTCAGATAAGGCGGGCCATTCTCCGCTGCGGTAACAATGTTGCCGCTGGCCAGCGGGCAATTGATGTTCTGCGCCCCCATTTCCCGGCACAGTTCCTCATCGTAGTAATTGCTGCCCACGGTGGCGGGTGTGACCGTGTCCCCCATGCCCGCGGGATTAAGCACATAAAGCACTGAGTTGCTGCTGCCCGGCATGGCGGTGGGGGCCACGATCTGGTGGGGCGCTACGTTGGCCAGCATCATGCGCTCACGCACGTTTTGCAGCCCGGCCAGGCTGGCAAAATAGGCCTGCTGGGAGGAACGAAAGTTGTCGTTGGTGCGCGTCTCCGCATCGCCCAGGTACATCAGCCCCAGGGCAATGGCGGTCAGCAGCATCAGCGCCAGCAGGCAGGCCAGCAGCGCCACGCCGGTGTTTCTATTTCTCAACGCCCGTTTCAGGCTCATTTTTGCTCCCCCGCGACGCAGCCCGGATCGCCTTTTCCACCTGTTCAATCTGTCGGCGCTTGCGCGCCAGCGTTTCGTCGCGCCGCGCCAGCGAATTGGAGTAAAGCTGCCGCAGGTGCTCGTCGCTCTCCCTGCTCAGCTTGTCCTGGATCTGCGCATAGCGCCGCAAAAGAACTTCCTCATCGTGCTGCAAACTTTTCAGAAGGGCGCGCGCCTCGCTCACGCTTCCCTCCTGCAGCAGGCCGGGAACGGTGATGCGCGCATCCTCCTTGCCCGGGGCTGCCGGCTTCTCTTCCGCTTTCTCCAGGGGGGGCGCAGCGCCCTCCTCCTCCGGACGCGCCGCCTCCAGATCCTCATTGGTGAATACCCGCGCCGCCGTTTTGCCGCCTTTCTCTTTGGCCACCTCCGGCAGCGAGCGCTCCTGCGCCCACAGGCTTCCTCCCAGCGCGAGCAGCGCTACTGCTGCTCCGATGCCGCACTTCTTCAGCTCTGTGGCAATATCCATGTGCTTGCCCTAAAAATTATTCAGCCTGGCGCTGGCGCTCATGCTGAGCGCGGGCGTCATTCCGGTTTGCAGATCGGGAGTGCTGGCCAGCAGGTTCAGGGTAATGGTCACGGCGCGGACCTGCGCCATGCCGGCGGGATTGCTCGCCAGATCCAGAGGCAGAGCCAGCGCGGTTCCGCTCTGGTTGAAAGCCGCAAACAGCGGCGCCGCTTTGTAGGCGGCATAGAGCTGGTCGTTGGCTACCGTGCCGCCGGCAAACGTGGTGCTTCCGCTGAGGCTCAGGGCGCCGCCGCTGTTAAGGATGCGGTCCACGCTGGAGTTGTAGTTCACCGCCTGCGAGGCCGGCGCTCCCGTCACCTTCACCACCTGGCTGCGCCAGAGATTACAGGGACAACTGCTGCCGGCGGTCACGGGCGCGCCATTGCTGTCGGTCAGGGTGTAACGCACGCTTTCCACCTGGCCGTCGCCTTCAATATCGGCTTCGAACCAGAGCTCGGAAGCGGAGATGCGCACCAGGCCGGCGGCGCATCGGAAATCGTTCACCGCCGGATTGCCCAGCACTCCCGGAGCAAAAAGCCGGCGCGCGGGAAATCCCGCCTGCCGCAGTTCGCTCGACATGCCATCCAGAAAGGTGCGCGCGGCCTGGGTGGCAT
>JBLMXE010000323.1:0-3728 GCA_050257615.1 Chlamydiota bacterium
GCACTTCGTCGCCGGTCTCGAAACATGCGGCCATGGCCAGGTGATTGGCGAAAGATGTGCCGGCAGCGGCGACCACACATTCGGGCAGGACCTGGCTCTTGCGCGCCAGGCGTTCCCGCAAGGGCGGATAGCCGTAAGCACTGGAGTCGTTGATCTCCAGCTCTTGAAGGTTCGCGGCCAGCTCGGCGAGCGGATAGCCGGCCACTCCGCTGGTAGCCAGGTTGTAAGGTGCTTCCGAGCACAACTTTGCCCATTCCATGTAAGGCGAACGAATGCTGCTGCGTGGCTGCTTCATCCAGCGGCCTCCATTGGCTTCTTCCGTGACCATAACAGGTACACGGGTATGCCCAGCAACAGGATCAGGGTTCCGATCAGGCTGTTGGCGGGATACTTGTAGATGGTATCGGCTACTACGAGCCAGCAGGCCAGCACAAAAGCCACGGTGGTGAAGGGATGGCCGGGGGTGCGGAATGAGGTTCGCGGCTCGGCCGGCGTCTTCGCCGCGGCTTCCCGCCGGCGAAAAACAAAGACGCAGGTGGCAGACAGGCCGAAGAAGACAAAATCCGTGGCCACCACGTAGTTGAGGATCTGATCGTAGCGTCCGGACAAGGCGATGACCGCGGTCCAAACACTCTGCAGAATGATGGCCACGACGGGCACGCGGGTGCGGCCGTTCACGTAGGCCACGCTGCGAAAGAACAAGCCGTCTTCCGCCATGGCGAAGTAAACCCGGGGCGCGGTCAGGATGGATTGGCTGAGAAATCCCAGGGTGGAGATGGTAATTCCCAGGGCGATCAACTGAGCGCCGCGGTCGCCCATCAGGCAGCGCATCACGGCCGTGGCCGGCACGGTGGTCTCGGCCAGACCTTCGGGGCCGAGCGTGCGCACGCAGACCAGGTTCACGGCCAGGTAGAGAACAATCACGCCGGCCACGCCGACCACCAGGGCGCGCGACAAGTTGCGCCGCGGGTCCTTGATTTCCGCAGCCACGAAGTTGGTGGTCTGCCAGCCGCCATAGGCAAACAGCACCGGAATCATCGCCGCTCCGAATGCAGTCAGCAGGCCAAACGAGGGCGGCTGGTGGAGCACGGGGTGAAGCAGAGGGTGTGGTGTGCGCAGCAGGAAAAAGCCGGCGCCGACCAGCAAGGCGATAGCAGCAATCTTGAGCAGCATGAGCGCGCTCTGCACCCGGCTGCCCAGCTTCACGCCCAGGCAGTTGATGATGGTGAGCAAGGCCAGAGTCACCACCGCAATCGCCCGCTCGGAAACGGCGGTCCCGATCAATTCCCGGAAATAACGGGCGAAGGTTACGGTCACGGCCGCCATGCCACCGGCCTCGGTCACCAATAGAAGCGCCCAGCCGTAGAGAAAGCCGATGGCGGGGTGGTAAGCGGAGCGCAGGTAGGCGTACTGGCCGCCAACTTCGGGCATGCGGTCGGCGAGTTCGGCGTAAACGAAGGCGCCCAGCATGGCCACCAGCCCGCCAGCTATCCATGCGCCCAGGATGAGCGCCGGGGTATGCACCTGGCGGGCAACGACGTAAGGATTGATGAAAATACCCGACCCCACAATGCCGCCCATGACCAGCATGGTGGCGTCAAAGAGGCCGATTTGCCGGGCGAGCTTGGGTTGCCGGCCAGCGGTGGCGGGAGGAACCGAGGACGGGGGATGGCCGGGCGCGGGCATGAGCTGCCAAACTCAGCAGCAATCTACCACGGCGGTTTGCAGCAGCAGGCGAGGAGGCTGACTCTGGAATGGGGCTGGTGGGCCCGCCAGGATTTGAACCTGGGACCAATGGATTATGAGTCCACTGCTCTAACCGCTGAGCTACGGGCCCGAAAAGGGGGTACCCAGCGAAGAATAGCAGAAGGCTGGGGCTCTTACCACGACGTGGTCGGGAGATTGTCTGATGATGGGAGCTCGTGGTTTCCGGCTCACGCCACCGAAGCAACTGGGTTCTCAGACAGCGCACTGCGGAAGCCCTGCCGCCAGCTCGCCCACACTGGTTGCCATGCCAGCTCGCGCTTGGCCCTGGCGCGGGAAAGGCATTCCATCGGCGGGTCCGGCGGTTGCACACCCTGTGACGCCACCCACGCGTTGCTTGCCTAAGAAGCCCCAGCCCTCTTCGACAGCAGCCGATCAATAATGAGGCCCTCGTATGATAATTTATGTGGCAGTGAAGAGGACCTTTTGCATTCTCGTAGCGTGGTTGCTGCTGCTTAGTGTAGCGGTGGTGTTCATGGCCCCAGGTGTGAATCTGGAACCCACCGCGATGCGTGCCTTGCAAGCGGCCACCCTGGCCATGGCGGCGCTGGCGGCAACCGGGGCGCTGGTCACATCGGTGCTTAGACTGTCGGAGCAGTTCGCCCTGCGCCGACTCATACCCCGTAAGTTCTTTGGCGGTGGTTCGCCGGATCCGATGGCTGTATTCTGCACCCGTCTGTGCTAAGCCCTTTCTTTTCCTGACCTGATTACCAATCCTGAACAGCAGGCCAATACCAAACCGCGTCAGCCGATTAAGGGCGCGGATTATCCTTGGATTGATGAAACATAGCGGATCGCGGCCAGAAGCGCCGATTGCGAATTGTTCCCGCTCACGAAGCCGATGGGAGGTATTTCATGAGTCACTCAGCTGGGCGACAAAGGCCGGCATTCGCTGCCGGTAGCTCTGCATGTCATGGAGGCGAACCTTGCTGACGTTTGCATTGAGTGAATGGAAACGGGTGGTGGCTTCCTATCCCTGGATTCTGCCAGTGGCCGAACTGGTGGCGGCGGTGCTGGGCGCCTGGATTTTGCGTACCGTGGTGCTGCGCCAGCTTCGCCACCTGGCGGCGAAGACCAAGGCCCAAGTTGACGACGCTCTCGTGGACCTGATAGATCGCGCGATCACTCCGTCGCTGATCCTGGGAGTGGTGGCCATTGCTTTAGGCGTTCTGCACCTGCCCCCTGCCTTTCGACACACGACCAACCGCATCCTTCTGCTCGCAACCTTGGCCGTGGTGCTGTACTACGCATCCCAGGCGGTCCAGTTGCTGGTGAACGCCTGGCTGAGCCGGCGCGTGCCCGACGAAAGCATGCGCGACCCCATTCGTTTCGCCACCCGTGTGCTGTTCGCGGCGCTGGCGATCATGATTGTTCTCGACAATCTGGGCATCTCCCTGACCGCCGTGTGGACGACCCTGGGCGTGGGCAGCGTCGCTGTGGCCCTGGCGCTGCAGGATACGCTGTCGAACTTCTTCGCCGGTGTCTATCTTCGTCTTGACAACCCCATGCGCATCGGGGACTACATCAAACTGGAAAGCGGCGAGGAAGGGTTTGTAGTCCAGTTAGGCTGGCGCTCGGCGCGGGTGCGTACGTTGCCCAATAACATTGTGGTCGTGCCCAACGCCAAGCTGGCTTCGACCATCCTGACCAACTACTCGCTGCCAGAGCCACAGATGTCGCTCTTAGTTTCGGCCTCGGTCGGCTACGAAAGCGATCCGGACCAGGTAGAGCGCGTGCTGGTGGAAGAGGCTGCCGAGGCAGCGGAAACCGTGGAAGGCTTGCTGAAGGATCCGCCGCCGTTCGTCCGCTTCATTCCAGGGTTTGGAGAGTCCTCGCTCGACTTTACACTCATTTGTCGCGTCAGCAGCTTTGTGGACCAGTACCTGGCCCAACATGAACTGCGGAAGCGAATTTTGGCCCGCTTCCGGCGCGAGGGTATCTCCATACCGTTTCCGCAGAGAGAC
>JBLMXE010000324.1:0-10010 GCA_050257615.1 Chlamydiota bacterium
ATGAGCGCGCAATCCTCGCTTCTCTGCGGCCTCAGCGTTAAGCATTCCGCCCGCTACGCCAGCTCGAGATTTCGTGTAAATTCAACCTGTTGACCTCGCCTCCCAATTCGCTGCCTGAAATCTCGCCGCCTGGGGTTCCTTCGCCACCGCCGCCGGCGGAGAACCCTCCTTGGACCATTGGCGACGTGCTGGTTATTTCCGTAGTCGCCTTGGTCGCAATTACGATTTTCAGCCTTGCCGCTTTGTGGTTTGGCAGTCATAGCGCTCTGTTTCGCGGTATGCCGGCAAGGCAACTGATGCGCGACCCGCTGCTGATTATCCCCGCCCAGTTTGCCGCCTACATGGTGCTGGTGCTCTTTATGTATCTGGTGGTGCGGCGTGCATACGGATACAGGTTCTTGGCCACCGTGCGCTGGAATTGGCCGCGCGGAACGTGGATCGGCTTCCTGGCTCTGGGCTGTATCGTCGCCATCGCCGGCCAACTGCTCTCCGCTCTTCTACCCATTCCCAAGTCCCTGCCCATTGACCAGTTCTTTCACAGCCCGGCGGATGCCTGGATGATGGCCAGCTTCGGCATCGCCGTCGCCCCCTTCGTGGAAGAACTTTTTTTTCGCGGATTCCTTTACCCCGTTGCCATGCGTGGTTTTTACGGAGTTTTCTCCCGCCCCAAGGACTTGCGCAACCTCGGTATCGTCGTAATCGTAATTGCGGTTTGGGGAGAACTCACCTTCCGGCTGCGAGGCGAGTTCTTGCACTTGGCTTCCGGTTTAGCTTTGCTGTTTGCAGTGGCTTGTCTCGCGTTGATCATCACTCAGCGTCGAAAGCGTTACCTTCCAGGGGTATTCGCGGGCATCATTCTCGCGTGCTGGGGACCTGCCGCTGCCCATTTAGATCGCTCATCAATGTTAGCGATTACTGTGGCGCTTTTCTTAGTCGGAGCACTGTTCTGGGGGCTTGCCTATCTGGAATTCTCCATGTCACTGGCGTCGCGCACGGCGGTTGCAGCGGCTATCGGTGTCACAGCTTTCTTATTCGCCCTTCTGCACTCGGCGCAACTGGGCAACGCTTGGGGCCCCCTGGTCGTCCTGTTCGTGGTCGGAGCTGTGCTCACCGCCGTGCGCGCCTTTACCCAGTCTGTGGCCTCCAGCATGCTCGTGCACATCGGTTACAACCTGACGCTGTTTGGCCTTCTATTTGTAGCCAGCGGACAATTCCAGCATCTGGAGAGGGTTCGAGGCTAGGCGGAGTACGGAAATCGCACTTTCTTTGCTGGGAATACGAAAGGGGGGCCAGCAGGAGCGCCGAAACTCAGCCTTGGTTGGTCCAGTCGGCACCCAGGCTCTTACACATGTCAAATCCTATGCTCTGACTCTTCCCATTTTGCAGATAGACGGTCACATCCACTTCGGTCAGACATCCCCACCCTGTGTATTGAACCATGAAGCTGTTGCTTCGGTCGGTTGACTCCACATGTGGCTGCCTGAAGGTAGGATGGTTGAAGTCATACGCCACCCTGGCTATGCTTTCCAGCACGCTTGCTGACCCATCAACATATACGCGGAACTTGTAAACCGGCCTTCCGTCGGGCGTCTTTACTCCGGGAAGAGCTCTGGCGGACGCCTTCAGTTGAAAAACTTCGTTTTGCGGGGTTACGTTGGCGTAGGTCAAGCCCTGAATGCTGGCCTTTATCTCGGTAAGCTGTCCCTGAAGCGTCGCAACATCTTTCTTGAGATCGGTGCGTTTCTGTTGCAGCTCTCCGATCTCCGTGCGCAGGGCCGCAAGGCGATAGGTGCTGTAGACCAGCGACAAAACTACGATGAGAACGCCGCTGAGGCTCACCACGGCAGCGCGACGGGAAGCTTTGGCCAGTCGCTCAGGGGCCAGATCGTCGCGGCTCATCCACGCCTCCTTCTGGCTGCGGCGCTATCAGCCGCAGCGCCTGGTTCCACATGTAGAGGAGCCGGCCCGTCGAGTAGGCAATCAGTCCAGAAGAACCGAACATCATGGTGAGCTCGGCGGCTCCCGCTTGCCGCTGGAAAATCATGATTCCGGCGCTCCCTAACAGCATGATGAGAGCCACCGTGTTCGCACCCAGGTTAACCATCCGTTCCAGCTGGAACAATTTGGTGAGTCTCTCGACGGCTTCCATGCGTTCGGCTAAATCTTTGTCATGCATGACAGCCTTGCAATCCTTTTTCAACGGCGATGAAGGGCGGGGCTGGTATCGAGCACCCTAAATCTAGCCCGGTCTTCCTCCCAGTCAAGCGGAAAATAAAATCTCTTCCAAAAGACGGAACTCATTGCCGGATCAGGACCGACCGCCGGCCGACACCCTAAGCCGTGGTATGGTAATGAGTTATGGCATCGTCTCGGACTCAACTTCTGCAGGTGCTGGCCCAGAAGTCCTTCCGCCTGGGGGAGTTCAAGCTCTCGTCCGGCGGCGTCAGCGACTATTACATTGATTGCCGCATCACTACCCTGGACGCGCAGGGCTCGCGCCTGACCGGTGAGGTATTCTGGGAAGAAATTCAGGCTCGCGGCTGGAACCCTCAGGCTATCGGCGGCCTGACCATGGGCGCGGACCCGATCGTCAGCGCTGTGGCCGTGGTCAGCGGCCAAGTGCACGGTTTCCTGGTGCGCAAGGCGGAAAAGCAGCACGGCACCGGGCAGCGCATCGAAGGCTTCCGCGAAAAGGGAGCGCGTGTCGTAATTGTGGACGACGTCTGCACCACCGGCGCTTCCACCATCCAGGCCATAGAGGCGGCGCGCGAGTTCGGATTCGAGGTGGTGGGTGTGATGTGCCTGGTAGAGCGCGAGGAAGCCGGCGGCCGCGCCAGGGTCGAGAAGGCCGCTGCCCCCGCGCCCTTTGTGGCGCTGCTCACAGCCAACGGCGTCCGCCGCGAGCACGTGCGTCAACAAGATGCAGTCAGTGCGACGAGGGGTGCGTAGGGACAGCCGCCCTCGGCTGTCCAGCCGGGCAAAGCCCGGCAGAAACTGACAACTGACAACTGGCAACTGACAACTGATGGTTAAAACTCTCGAATGGACCGACGAAGGCTTGCGCTTCATTGATCAGCGCAAGCTCCCCACGGAAGAAACCTACGTCACCTGCACCACTTACGAAGAGGTCGCCGAAGCCATCCGCAACATGACGGTGCGCGGCGCGCCGGCCATCGGAGTGGCCGCTGCCATGGGCATCGCTCTGGGTGTGCGCGACGCCGAAGCCGGCCACGTCTCCGAGTTGCGCCGCGCCTTCGAGCAGATTTGCGAGCTCATCGGCGAGACTCGACCCACCGCTGTCAACCTGTTCTGGGCCATCCGCCGCATGCGGGAAAAGTTTGAGGCCTGCGCCGAGTTGCCGGTGGACCAAATTCGCCAGGCGCTGATCGCCGAAGCCCAGCGCATGTATGTGGAAGACATCGCCGCCAACGAAGCCATGGGCCGCCACGGCGCTACCCTCATGCCCTCCAGCGGCGGCGTACTCACCCACTGTAACGCCGGCGCTCTGGCCACCTGCGGCTACGGCACTGCCCTGGGCGTGATCCGCGCCGCCCTGGAATCAGGCAAGAAGCTCCAGGTCTATGCCGACGAGACCCGGCCGTTTCTGCAGGGCTCGCGCCTTACCGCGTGGGAGCTGATGAAGGACGGTATTCCCACCACCGTCATCTCCGACAATATGGCCGGCGCCATCATGAAGCAGGGTAAGATCGGCGCGGTGGTAGTGGGTGCTGACCGCATCGCCAGCAACGGCGACGTGGCCAACAAAATCGGCACCTACACTGTGGCCGTGCTGGCTAAAGAGCACGGCATCCCTTTCTACGTGGCCGCGCCCTTTTCCACCGTAGACCTTGAAACTCCCGACGGCAGCAAGATTCCCATCGAGCAGCGTTCCACCCGCGAGGTCACGCACATTGCCGGCAAGGCCATTGCGCCGGAAGGCGTGAAAGTAGAAAATCCCGCCTTCGACGTCACTCCTGCCAAGTACGTGGCCGCCATCATCACCGAGCGAGGCGTTGCCCGCGCGCCCTACGAGCAGTCGCTGCGACACCTGTCCGAAACCGTCGCCGCCGCCGACTGATCGTGTGGGCACAGCCGCCCGCGGCTGTGCGGAATCGGGTGCCCCATCATTTGGCCGCCTTGCAGTGCTCGACCTCTTCGCCAATCTGTGGCGGCCAAATGTGGGTCGCTTCAGCGGAACTTTCCCCGCCCAACTCCCGTACAATCAAGCAGGAGAACATCCCCATGCTCACCTTCCTCCTCTGGTGCCTGTTGTTTGTTTTGTGCTGGCCCCTGGCCCTGTTGGCGCTGATACTCTATCCCTTTGTCTGGCTGCTTCTGCTGCCCTTCCGCATCGTTGGCATCGCGGTGGAGGGCGTGCTCGGCTTCCTGTGGGCGATCTTTACGCTTCCCATGCGCCTGCTCAGCCCGCGGCGGGCCTAGCGCGCAACCTCTGTAACGGATGCCGGACTCTCTGCATCTAACCATCAGCCATTCAGAAAAATTGAATGTCGGCAGGTGGGAGGGTAAGGTGTCTGTAACTACAAGAAAACACACAGCCAGCAAAGTCTCCCGGACGCGCAAGAAGCAGGTTGAGACGGAGGCTGCTCCGCAGCAGTCCAATCCCGATTTTGAGCGCCAGCTGCAGGACCACTTTGCGGCCCAAGACCGCAAGAAAGTTGAAGAGGAGACCGAGCACATTTTTGGTTCGCTGCTGGCCCGCCATGGCTGGGCCCGCAACGAGCACGGCCAGGTCGAATACATCGGCGGCGACGGCTCCTAGACGCCGATTGACTTCATCTCCAGCAGGGTGAAACAAAAGCCCGGCCCTTGCCGGGCTTTTGTTTTTCTCCTGCAAAACTTATCTTATCCTCGCCTGCTGGCGGTGCCTGCCGGCGTGAGGAGACTCTCTTATGGCATGTGACCCTGAAGTCCTCAAGCAAGTTTCCCTCTTTTCCCGTCTCGATGGTGATGAAGCCGCCGTCCTGGCCGCCCAGGTCGAACTCAAAAGCTTCTTCCCGCGCCAAAGGATTTACAAACGCGGCGACCCGGGTGATCGCGGCTACGTGATGATCTCGGGCAGGGTGCGCGTTACTACCGTGGATGAGGACCACCAGGAAGTGACGGTGGATGAGCCCGCTCCCGGGGAATTCTTCGGCTTTGCCTCCATGCTGGAGCAGAGCCCTCATCAGACCGAGGCTGTTTCCCTGGAGGAGACGGAGTGCATCGAGGTGGACCGCAATGACATTCTGGTTCTGCTGCAGCGCAAGCCTCACGCCGGCATGGATATGCTGGCTTCCCTCGGCCATCAGTTCCACGCCGCCCAGCAACTGGTGCGGGTGCGCGCCAATCGCCATCCCAACGAAATCATCGAGGAGAAAGCAACTTTCGGCGAGCAGGTGGCCGACTCTGTGGCCGCTTTCGGCGGCTCCTGGACTTTTATCACCATCTTCGTCGTTTTCATGCTGGTTTACACCGCCATCAACATCGCCTTGCGCAAGGCAGCCTGGGATCCCTATCCCTTCATCCTGCTGAACCTGTTCCTCTCCATGCTGGCCGCCATTCAGGCGCCGGTGATCATGATGAGCCAGAACCGGCAGGATAAGAAAGATCGCCTGCGCGGTGAACTGGACTATGACGTGAACCGCCGCGCCCACGCCGAAATCCAGGGACTGGCCCACAAGCTCAACTTGCTGACCGACCGTTTGGGCGACATCGAGGACCTGCTCCGCCCCCGGGGATAAGACAGCCAATGTTTTACGGGCGGCGTTGAATCTTTGTGGCGCGGGCGCCCCACCCGCGAATCACGATAGGTCACAAACAGCATCCTTATTTGTATAAAGTATGGGCACCATTTCGCTGGCGCTCTCCCGCTTTTTCCCGTATATTGCGGCGAATTTAATTCCTGCCCAGGAGCGCTCGCATGTCCTCTGGGTCCTTGCTCTTACACCGCTATTCGTGGTCGCGTCCGAAGTATCTCCTCTTCACCTTCATTGGCCTGATGATCGTTTATGTTCTCGGTCACAATGAGTACTTCCTGGTTGAGCCGCACGCTCCCGTGTGGCAGCACTATCAGCCCTTCAAGTGGTATCTGCTGCCCCACGGACTGGCCGGCGCCTGCGCGCTGTTGCTCGGGCCCATGCAGTTCTCCGACCGCCTGCGGCAGCGCTTCACGAAACTGCATCGGGTAGTAGGACGCTTCTACGTGACCGGCGCGTTGATAGCGGCCCCTCTCGGTTTCTACATCCAGTTTTTTCAGGAGCGAATGGGCGGCGCGCGCTCCTTCAGCCTGGCGGCCGCCGCCGATGCCACCCTGTGGATGCTCACCACCGGCATTGCCTTCATCTTTATTCTCAAAGGCAAGGTCCAACAGCACCGTCAATGGATGACACGCAGCTTTGCCGTTGCTCTGGTTTTTCTGGAAGTGCGGGTCATTCTGGGCGTCACCGGCTGGGAAAACCTTCGCCCGCCGGTGGACGAAACCGTGGTGTGGATGTGCCTGGTCTTCTCGATACTGCTGGCCGACCTTGCCCTGCAAATCCAGGAGCTTCGCCGCGCCCGGCCGGTGCCTGCCAAAGTGCAAGCCGTTGGCCGTTAGCCCGCCGCCAAAAGGAAGAGCATCGGGAATTCAGCCGCGAAGCGGACCTACGCCCTCGCCGGGTCCGGCTTCTCGCTCTTCACCCCCAGCTCTTCGAACGCCTTCTCCGCCTTCGCCGCGTCGAACTTCTTCTCCCGCGCCAAAGCGGCCAGCGCCGAGGCCACGATAGACTCGGCGTTGACCTCGAAGTGCTGCCGCAGATACTTCCGGTTATCGCTGCGCCCGAAGCCGTCCGTGCCCAGCGTCACCATGCGCCCGCCCAGCCAGGGCGCCAACTGGTCCGGCACAATCTTTATGTAGTCGGTGGCCGCCACGATCGGACCGTCGCTGCCCTCCAGCGCGCTCAAAATGTATGGCCGCTTCGGCTTCTTCGTCGGATGCAGCCGGTTCCAGCGCTCCGCTGCCAGCGCCTCCCGCCGCAGCTCGTTGTAGCTGGTCACGCTCCACACGTTGGCCGCTACCCCGTATTTCTCCTGCAGAATGCCCTGCGCGCGCAGCGCTTCATTCAGGATGGGGCCGCTGCCAAACAGTTGCACCACCGCCTTGCCCGCGCCGGCTTCCTTCAACCGATAAATGCCGCGCAGAATGCCCTCCTGGCAGCCCTTCGGCATCTCCGGCATGGCATAGTCTTCGTTGTAGATGGTGATGTAGTAGAAGCGGTCTTCCTTCTCCTGGTACATGCGCCGCAGGCCGTCCTGAACGATCACCGCAGTCTCGTAAGCGAAGGCGGGGTCGTAGCTGGCGCAGGTCGGCAACGTGCTGGCCAGCACATGGCTGTGCCCATCCTGATGCTGCAGGCCCTCGCCAGAGAGCGTGGTACGCCCAGCCGTGCCGCCCATCAGGAAGCCTTTGCCGCGCGCGTCTCCAAACGCCCAGATCAGGTCGCCAATTCTCTGAAAGCCGAACATGGAGTAGTAAGTGAAGAAGGGCACCATGGGCGCGCCGTAATTGGAGTAGGCAGTCCCCGCGGCGGTGAATGACGCCATCGAGCCCGCCTCCGTGATGCCCTCCTCCAGAATCTGCCCGTCCTTTTCTTCGCGGTAGTAGAGCAGCATGTCCTGATCGTGCGGCTTGTAGAGCTGTCCCTGGCTGGCGTAAATGCCCACTTGGCGGATGATGGACTCCATGCCGAAAGTGCGCGCTTCGTCGGGAACGATGGGCACCACCAGCTTGCCAATCTTCGGGTGCTTCAGCAGGTGGCGCAGCAGGCTGACGAACGCCATGGTCGTAGAAACGGCGCGCCCCTTCGAGCCCTCCAGCCATTCCTGGAAATATTCCAGCGCCGGAGCTTCAAACTCGAATTTGGGATGCGCTTCGCGGCTCGGCATGTAACCGCCTAGGGCCTGCCGCCGCTCCTTCAGGTACTGAATTTCCTCGCTGTCCTCGGGCGGCCGGTACAGTGCACCCTCCCTCGCCGCCTTGTCCGGAATGGGAATCTCGAAGCGCTGGCGAAATGCCGCCAGCGAGGCGTCGCTCAGCTTCTTCTCCTGGTGGGTTGCATTGCGTGCCTGCGCCGATCCCAGCCCATAGCCCTTCACCGTCTTGGCCAGAATCACGGTAGGCCGACCTTCGTGCTGCACCGCCTGGTAATACGCGTTGTACACCTTTTGCGGATCCAGCCCGCCGCGCGGCAGACGGAAAATCTGCTCATCCGTCATGTCCTCCACCAGCGCCAGCGTCTCCGGGTACTTGCCGAAAAACTCCTTGCGGATGTAAGCGCCGTCCTTGGCCTTGAAGGTCTGGTAGTCGCCGTCCACGCACTCTTCCATACGCTTCAGCAGCAGCCCGCTGCTGTCCTTGGCCAGCAACTTGTCCCAGGGCGATCCCCACACCACCTTGATCACGTTCCAGCCCGCGCCGCGAAACGCCGCTTCCAGTTCGTTGATGATTTTGCCGTTGCCGCGCACCGGGCCATCCAGCCGCTGCAGGTTGCAGTTGATCACGAAGATCAGGTTGTCCAGGTGCTCCCGCGAGCCCAGCGTCAGCGAGCCCATGGTTTCGGGCTCGTCTGTCTCGCCATCGCCCACAAACGCCCACACCTTGCGCGGCGTTTTGGGAATGACGCCCCGGTTCTCCAGGTAGCGCATGAAGCGCGCCTGGTAGATGGCGTTGAGCGGCCCAATGCCCATCGAAACTGTGGGAAAACGCCAGAAGTGCGGCAGCAGCCAGGGGTGCGGGTAAGAGGGAAGGCCGGGCTCCCCACGCAGTTCGTGGCGGAAGTTCTCCAGGTCTTTTTCGCTCAGCCGTCCTTCCAGGAAAGCCCGCGCGTACACTCCCGGCGAGGCGTGGCCCTGGAAATAAATCAGGTCGCCCGGCTGGTCTCCGTAGCTGGCATGGAAAAAGTGGTTGAAGCCCACTTCCAGCAGCGTGGCCAGCGAGGAATAGGTGGAGATGTGCCCGCCAATGCCCGGATCCTTCTTGTTCTGCCGGTGCACCATGGCCATGGCGTTCCAGCGAATCAGGCTCTTGATGCGCCGTTCCAGCAGCCGGTCGCCGGGGTAGGGCGCCTCGTCCGCTACCGGGATGGTGTTCACGTACGGGGTATTTAGCTGCACGGGCATGTTGACGCCCGCCTGCTGCGCCCGCCGGGTCAGCGCGTCCAGCAACTGCGCCGCCTGGGAGGGCCCCTGTTCCTCTAATAGCAGTTCAAAGGCCTCAATCCATTCGCTGACTTCCTGGTGGTCTGCCTCTTCTACTGGGACGGTTCTCGCATTCATATTTATCTAGTATGCCAATTCTTCGGGCCTTCTGCACAGTGCCCGAAGTCATTCCCCAGTTGCTGACTCCTGGCTCCCGGTCCTGGCTCGGCATTGGGCAACCTCCTGACTCCTTTCTCCTGATCCTTGCTCTATATTGGAACGGCAGCATTCTTCCAGCCGACAGCAACGAGAGGGTCATGGCCAAGCCCGCTAAGAAAGACACCGAGGTGAGTTCAGATACCGGGCAGCTCACCGGCCGGCTGCGCCAACGGCTTTCCGAGCCGGCCATGCTGGAGCTTACGCAGCGACTGATTGCCATTCCCTCGGAAAATCCGCCCGGCAATCTCTACGAGGAATGCGCCAGCGCTCTGCTCGGCGAACTAAACCGGCTCGGCTTCGATGACGTGCGGCGCGAAGGTGCGTGCGTTCTCGCCTCGGCGGGATCGGGCTCGCGCACCCTTTATTTCAGTGGTCACTACGACGTCGTGCCGGCGCAGAGCCGGGATCAGTTCGCGCCGCGGGTCGAGGGCGGGAATCTCTTCGGCCGCGGCTCTTCGGACATGAAAAGCGGGCTGGCTGCCATGATCTACGCAGCAGCCGCGGTGCGCGATGAGGGATTGCTGGGTGCAGGCCGCATCGGGATCGTGCTGGTGCCGGATGAAGAGACTGCCGGCCCGCGCGGCTCTCGCCACCTTCAAGCTCGCGGGCTGCTGGGC
>JBLMXE010000325.1:0-8067 GCA_050257615.1 Chlamydiota bacterium
AGGTGGCTGTGCTCGAGTTCAAGGTGGATGACATCTACCGCGCCGCTGCGGTTGGCGAGGAACTGGAAAAGGCTGCCGGCCACGGCTTTATGAGCACCAACTGGATGGAGCAGAACCGCGCTCTTTTCCGCGCCCTGCGTCTGGAGCAAGTGGTCACGTTCATTACTATTGGGCTGATTGTGTTTGTCGCCGCCCTCAACATCCTGATTTCGCTCACCATGATGGTCATGGAGAAAACCCGCGACATCGCCGTGCTCATGTCCATGGGCGCGCGCAAGCGGCAGATTCGCCGCGTCTTCCTCACCCAGGGCGTGCTCATCGGTGTGCTCGGCACCATCATTGGTCTCATCGTCGGTTATGCCCTCTCCTGGGCCGGCGGGCACTACCACCTGATCTCCCTCTCTCCCGAGGTTTATTCCATTGACTACGTTCCCTTCGCCCCGACTGTGCTCGATGGCGTGCTGGTAGCCGCCGTGGCCCTGGCCATTTCTTTCGTCGCCACCATCTATCCTTCCTGGTCCGCCGCCCGCATCGCCCCCGCCGAAGCCCTGCGCTACGAGTAGCTCCCGCAAGCTCAAACGACTACCGACCAACGACCACTCTCGCCATCGGCCGGGTGCCCTACATTTGCCCGCCGGGACAAACCCATTAACTCATCACGAACTTGGGTCGCGGGCAAATGTGGGGAAGTTCCCGGCCCTTTTCTTGCCCGATCACCAACCGACATCCCCACATCTACGGGCCAACGACTGACAACCACCAACCACCAGCTACTAACTACCCGCTGACTCCCGACTCCTGACTCCTGACTCCTGCTGTGATACAACACGCTCATGCCCTATTTCCTGGGCATTGACGGAGGCGGCAGTAAGACCACCTGCCTGCTGGCCGACGAAAGCGCGCTGCTGGCCAGTGCCGCGGCTGCGGGCAGCAACCCCATTCGTGTGGGCGAAGAGCGCTCCCGCCAGGCCCTGCACGCCGCCATATGCGAAGCCTGCGCCGTCGCCGGCGTTCAGCCCTCGCAGATAGCCTGCACCTGCATTGGCCTGGCGGGCGCGGCCCGGCCCCAGGTCGAGGCACAGGTGCGCGCCATCCTCGCCGAGCTGCTGGGCGGCGAAATCGAGGTCGCCGGCGACATGGTCATTGCCCTGGAAGCCGCCTTCCGCGGCGCTCCTGGCCTTATCCTCATCGCCGGCACCGGCTCCATCGCTTATGGCCGAAATGAACGCGGCGAGACCGCCCGCGCCGGCGGCTGGGGTTTTGCTATTTCCGACGAAGGCTCCGGCCACTGGATCGGCCGCGCCGCCGTAGCCCAAGCCATGCGCGCTCACGATCTGGGCGAAACCAGCATCCTCATCAGCAACATCATGAATACCTGGCACCTGGGCTCGCGCGACGACGTGGTGCGCGCTGCCAACGCCACTCCGCCGCCCGACTTTGCCGAGCTCTTTCCCCAGGTGCTGGCCGCGGCCGCTACCGGCGACTCGCGCGCCAACGAGATCTTGACCCACGCCGCCACTGAACTGGCGCAGCTGGCCAGGATTGTCGCCGACCGCCTGTGGCACGGGCGCCAGCGCTTTCCCGTCGCCATGGCCGGAGGCGTGTTTCAGAATTCGCCCCTGGTGCGCCAGGTTTTCAGCAACAGCCTGCGCTCGCTTCATCCCCAGGCGGAAATTGAAGGTAAAGTAGTGGAGTCGGCTCAGGGCGCATTGTGGCTGGCGCGCAAGAACCAGTAGCTGGTAGTTGGTTGTTTTCTTGCGCAGGGCATCTCGCTTCCGGGCGACCTAACAATGAACGATTCTTGGACCAACGACTAACGACCAACGACTAACTACCAGCTACCAACTACTAACTGCCCATGTCCAACGATCTCACATCACTCATCCACAGCCATTCCCCCGACGACCTTAAGCGCGCCGCTGCCGACCCCGCCCTCAGCGAAGACCTGGCCCTGGCGCTTCTGGAGCGCCGCGACCTGCCCCCCGAAGCGCTGGAGGCATTGAGCAAGAACGCGCCCGCGCTAAAGTCGCGCCGCGTGCTGGTCGGGCTCATTTCCCACGCCAAAACTCCGCGCCACGTTTCCCTGCCCGTCATTCGCCACCTTTACACCTTCGAGCTTATGCAACTGGCGCTCTCCCCCGCCGTGCTCGCCGACATCAGGAAGGCGGCCGAGGAAACCCTGGTCTCGCGCCTGGAGAAGATCACCCTGGGCGAGCGGACGACCCTGGCGCGCCGCGCCTCCGGGCGCGTGGCCGCCGCCCTCCTGCTCGACTCTGAGCTGCGCGTGGTCGAGGCCGCGGTCACCAACCCGTTTCTCACCGAAGTTCTGATCGTGAAAGCGCTGCTGTCGCAGAAAGCTACCGCGGCCCTGGTCGAGCAGGTCTGCGCCGACGGCAAATGGTCCCTGCGTCGCGAGGTGCGCATCGCCCTGCTCCGCAATCCGCTGACCCCGCCGGACCCGGCCACGCAGTTCGCCCACAGCCTGCCCACCGGCGTGCTCCACGAGCTACTCCAGGACTCGCGCTTCCCCGACCCCGCCCGCGCGCGGGTGCAGCAGGAGCTCCAAGCCCGCGAGCAGGAGGAAACGAAATCAACCAAATTAGGATCTGGCTCTTAGCTGTTGGCCATTGGCTCTTGGCTTTTGGCTTTTGGCTCTTGGCTCTGGGCTCTTAGCCTTTGGCTCTTACCGCCTCGCCGCTTAGGCCAAACGCTAACAGCCAAGAGCTAAGAGCCAACAGCTTCCTCTGTGCCCTCTGTGTCCTCTGTGGTTAATTCGCCGTTTCCTTGCGGAAATGCTCCAAAATCGCCTCCGCCTGCCCGCGCGTCACCACGGCGGAGAGTGCCGCAGCGTCCGCATCCTTCACCGCCTGCACGCTGCCAAAATGCTGCAGCAGCCTCCGCGTAGTGCTCTCGCCCACCCCGGGAATCTGCAGCAGCTCCGTGCTGCGGTCCCGCATCTGCCGCCGCTTGCGGTGGAAGGTCACCGCGAAGCGGTGGGCCTCGTCGCGAATCTGCTGCACCAGGTGCAGCACCGGCGAGTGGTGGTCCAGAACCACCGGCTCATCTTCCTGGCCATAGACGTAGATGATCTCCTCGCGCTTGGCGATGGCGGCCAGCGGCTGGTTGATCACCTGCAGCCCCTCCAGCGCCTCGGCGGCCGCGTGCAGCTGCCCCAGCCCGCCGTCTATCAGCACCAGGTCGGGCATCTTTTGCTTTTCCGTTTCCACCCGCTTGTACCGCCGCCCCACCACTTCGCGCATGGAGGCGAAGTCGTCCACTCCCTCCACCGAACGGATGATGAACTTGCGGTAGTCGGATTTCTTCATGCGCCCGTCTTCCCACACCACCATGGAGGCCACCGTTTCCGCCCCCTGGATGTGCGAAATGTCGAAGCACTCAATGCGCTTGGGCAATTCCGGCAGGGCCAGCGCATCCTGCAGCGCTTCCTGCACTGCCCGCGCCGCCGGCTGCATCACCCGGAAGCGCTGGTCGAACGACTGCTTGGCGTTGTTGCCCGCCAGGTCTATCAGCGAGCGCTTCTCCCCCCGCTGCGGCACGACAATATGCACTCTTGTGGCGCGGGCGCCGGGGCTCGCGTGCGTTTCCGAGATCAGCTCCGCCAGCGTCTCCCGATCCTCAAAATCCACCGGCACGTAAATGGTCCGTGGCACGTAGGGCGCATCAATGTAAAGCTGCTTGATCAACGCCGAGAAGAATTCCCCGGGATTGAAGCCCACGGCCCCGGGCGCAGGCTCGGCCTGTCCCTCACCGGGATCATTGGTAGAGACGTAACTTGTTACGTCTCCCTCTGCGACCTTGACGGCAACCTCTCTGCCATTATTTTTCGCAGGCGCAGGCGGCTCCAGCACCGGTACCTGGTCCCAGAAAAATTCCCGCCGGTCCAGCACCCGCCCGCCACGCATGTGGAACAGATTGATGGCCAGCATCCCGTTTTCGTAGTGATATCCGAATACGTCGGCGTCGTCGCTCTCCACCGACGCCATGCGCTGCTTCTCCTGCAGTTGCTCGACCGTGGAAATCAGGTCGCGGTACTTGGCCGCCTGCTCAAAGCGCTGCTCGGTCGCCGCCTGCTCCATGCGTCCGCGCAGCGACCGCACCAGGTCCGTCGGCCTCCCCTCCAGGAACATCTTCACGTCATGCACCGCTTCCTGGTAGGCCTCGGGCGTGGTCAACCCCTCAACGCACGGTCCCTGGCAGCGGTGAATGTAATACTGCAGGCAGGGCCTGGGGTGATACCGGTTCAAATCCACCTTGCACGACGGGATCAGGAAGTGCCGGTGGATCAGGTCCACAATGCGGTAGGCCAGGTTAGCCGGAAAGTAAGGCCCGTAGTAATCGCTGCCGTCCTTGCGCAGCCGCCGCGTCACATACACTCGTGGAAACCGCTCCCCCAGCGTCAGCTTCACATAGGGGTAAGTCTTGTCGTCGCGCAGCAAAATATTGAAGCGCGGCTTCTTCTGCTTGATCAGGTTATTTTCCAGCGCCAGCGCTTCTTTTTCGTTGTCCACCACGATGTAGTCCACATCCGTGGCTTCGCGCAGCAGAGTGCCGGTCTTGGCGTCCTCTGCCCGGCCCTGTAGGAAGTAGGAGCGTACCCGCGAGCGCAGGTTCTTGGCCTTGCCCACATAGATGACCTCGCCCTCGGCGTTCTTGTACTGATACACGCCGGGCTGCGTGGGCAGGGTCCGGATTTTGGCGTGGAGGTCCATATAGAGCAGCTATCAGCCGTCAGCTCTCAGCTTCCCCTCAGTTGGGCAGGCGCTTCTTTTTGATCATAGCCTTTTCGCCTGCCCCACATTTGCCCGCCTGGACGAATCCATCAACTCATCACGAACTTGCGGGCGCAAGCAAATGTGGGGAAGTCCTCCGCGTCCTCGGCGGTTTTGATTCTTGCTGACTCCCGACCCCCGAATACTGACTCCTGCACTTTCAGGTGCCCCACCTTTGCCCGCACAAAAAAGCCGCCTGTGCCCTCGCGAATTGCGGGCGGGCAAATGGGTGGGCTTTCCCCTTTGCCAAGCTCGTAAGGTAAAAATTCTATGGCTTGCGCCGCCTTTGCTCACTTTCGGCCACCCCAAAGCTCCCCGCCGCCCCGGAGTTTTACTGGAAATCATTGATTGCATTACAATTAGATGTCTTTACTTAGCGCTGCGATTGGCAGCGCACGTGCTCAATCAGCAAACGACGGGGCGCTTAGGCCGCTCCCGCGCATGGAAGGAGTCTTCCTCATGAATCGGATTTTCCTCTCTGGCTTGTTGGCGTCCAGTCTGTTTCTAAGTATCGGCTGCTCCAGCAAGAAGTACGTCCGCAACGAAGTTACGCCCACCGTCAATAAGGTCAATGAGCTGGATGACATGACCGCCAAGAACAGCCGCGACATCAAGGATGTTGACGCGCGCGCTCAACAGGGTATCCAGACGGTGAACACCAAGACGGCGGAAGTCGAACAGAAGGCCCAGGCCGCCGGCCAGGCCGCCGACAAGGCTCAGCAAACGGCCACCACCGCCAGCACCCAGGTGACGTCGCTGGCTAACACGGTCGCCAACCTCGACAACTACCATCCTGTGGTCGAGACTTCGGTGCACTTCGGTTTTGACAAGGATTACCTCACCAAGAAGGCGAAAGATGCCCTCGACCAACTCGGCACCGAGATCCCCAACACCAAGAACTACATCATCACTGTGGAAGGCGGGGCTGATTCTACCGGCAACGAGCAGTACAACTACGGTCTGAGTGACCGCCGCGCCGACTCCGTGATTCAGTATCTCGCTTCCAAGTACAACGTGCCCGCGCACAAGATTTACCTCATTGGCTTGGGCAAGGATAAGCCGGTGGCCAGCAACAAGACTGCCTCCGGACGCGCCAAGAATCGCCGCGTGGATATCCGCCTGATGACCAACACCACCGAGGGCCAGCAGCAGCCTGCCCCCTCTACCGGGCCCGCTAACTAAGTTTTCCCTCCTCCCCGGAGGACTTCGCCAACCAGGCCATCCATGTGGATGGCCTGTTTTTTGACACCGGTAGTTGGTAGTTGGTAGTTGGTGGCCGGTGGTTGGTAGTTGGTGGTTGGTGGTCAGCGCCCTCTTCTAGCTACTAACTACCGGCCACCTCGTGAGGTCTTCCCCCGACTCCTGACTCCCGACTCCCGGCTCCCGACTCTGCAGTAGAATATCCCCATGGCCGTACGCCGTTGGGCCCCTGTGATTGCGCTTAGCCTTCCCTTGCTGTTCGCTCTGCCCCTCTGTGGCCAACAGCAGTCGCAGTCTGGTCAGCAACCACCGCCTGCGCAGGACGGGCAATCCGGCCAGCAGAAGAAGACCTCCACCCAGGACCTGCCCTCCGCCCCTATGCCCCAGCCCACCGCCGGACAGAAAAACGAGGACACCCAGAGACCATCGGCCAGACCAACCCCGCCGCCATCAGAACCCGGCCCCTATGGCCCCACCGGCCCTGCCACTACTTCCGAGCCGCCCCGCGCGGCCCCGCCCCCCGACGCCCCCGGCTCCAGCACCAGCAAGGATGACAAGATAGACATCACCCCCCCGACCAACGATGCCAAGGAACACCCCGACGCCGGCTTCGGCAATCCCGATATTGGCGAGTTCCATCCTTTCGATCCGCATCGCGCCGCCAAGGATGTGGAGGTGGGCGACTTCTACTTCAAACGCCACAATTACGAGGCCGCCATTTCCCGCTACCGCTCCGCCCTGCTTTATAAGCCCAATGACGCTATCGCCACCTTCAGCCTGGCGGAAGCGCTGGACAAAGCCGGCAATGTGCACGAGGCAGTGAAGAACTACCAGGCTTACTTGAAGATCCTGCCCTACGGCCCCAAAGCCAAAGACGCGCACAAAGCCCTGGAGCGGCTGCAATCGAAGGCGCCTGCGGCGACCAAGCCCGCCAAAACCGCTGTAGCCTCTAAGCCAAAATCGTAGCCCAGCCACTAACTATCAGCTACCAACTACTTTTCCACTCTTAAAAACTCCCCGCTGCTCGCGTCCACCGCCACCCGCAGCCGGGCGTCATCCGGGCCGGTTCCATAGATCACGTGCCAGATCAGCTGGTTCTCCCGCGGATTCCAATCGCAAATGTAAACCACGGGCTGCTTGGGGTCCTTCTGCAAAAGCTTTTCCCCGCCGTGCTTCTGCGCCACTTCGAAGGCCTTGTCGGAGTCAATCTTCAGAAAACCAATGTCGAACGCCTGGGTAGAAGTATTGGAGGGATTGTAACTGTCTTCCACGCCCGGCGAGATCCCCGGCGAGGGCGCGTCGTCCGCATCCAGCCCCGACCACACGTAGGGCTTGATGGCGCGGCGTACGGAAGAGGCAAAGCCGGTGCGCCACACGCCCGCCTTGCCGTCGTGTCCGATGGCCTCCTTGGTCACCTGCGACACGATCTGGTAGGGCCGCGCGTCCGGCGCCCAGCCATGCGCCGCAATGTAGAGCTGCTGGAACGCCGGACGGCCGGTGCTGAGTTCCGCCTTTTTGGGCGCGGGCTTGGCCGGTTTCTCTTCCCCTGTCTTGCTCGGTTGTGAGGAGCACCCTGCCAACATCACAAGCGCAACAATCCCTGCCAGCAGCTTTTTCATGGCTACCATCCTGTCAAATGTTTTGCCAGCCGAAACGTATTGCACATTCTAAACGAAACACCTACTGGGGACGCATCGCTGGTTCCAAAGCATTCAATAGCCAAGGGCATGGACAGCACGCTCTTGGTGGCTTCCGCGCCGGCACGGCAGTGCGGCCGGTGGCGTAAACAATCTCGGCACGCATGCCACGCCAACCTCCTGGCAAGGCGAACTCTTTACAAATCCCTGCCCTACCCAAGGCTGTGAAACGCGAAAAGCGGATTTTTCGAGAATCACCGAAGTCGTTGGTAGGCACACAGTTGTGTGACACGGTTCATTGACCACTCTCTCAGCGAACCCTAGCATGTAACTGCGAGGGCGCCCTTTATGGCAGAACTGGCGTCCGTGCTGGGGCGCACGCTGGGGCATTACCGCATCCTCGAAAAGATCGGCGAGGGCGGCATGGGAGAAGTCTATCG
>JBLMXE010000326.1:0-10737 GCA_050257615.1 Chlamydiota bacterium
AAGATGTAATCGTATTGTGGAATCAGTTCCAGAAAAGGATCTTTGGTGTTGGCCTTCACCCGCGCCAGCGTGGCCGGCGCGTCCACATCCCAGAACGCGGCGCGCGTGCCACAGCAGCGGCAGCGCAGCACCTCTAGCTCCAGCAATTCGTCATCGGCGCCAACCCCGCTGTGCTTGATCACCAGGTCGGCGTCGCAGGCCTGCGCCAGCATCCGGTCCAGGTCGCGCGGCGTGGAATAGACCACCACTTCCGCATACTTAAGCTCGCCACTGTCGCGGTTCTTCTGGCGGTCATAGATATCGGGCTCGGCGAATGTGATCTCGTGCCCGAGCGCATGCAGGTTTTTGTAGATACCGCGATAGTAGGTGGCGGCCCCGTTCCAGTACGACGAAGTCAGGCTGGAACCGAAAACGAAGATTTTCATTTATCCAGTTCCTCACAGATTTCGAGAAGTTGGCGGGCGCGATGCACGCAAGTGTGCCGCGCGTGAATTGTTTCCAGCCCATTGGCGGCGAGTTGTTGGCGGGCCGCCGGGTCGGCGATCAGGCGGCGCAGTTCCGCCGTCATGGCGCGCCAATCGGCAACGCACAGGTAATCCTCTCCCGGCCGGAACAGACCTTCCGCATCGGTCCAGGGGGCGGACACTAGGGGGATGCCGCAGGCCAGCGCCTCGAAGACGCGGATGGTAGGTACCCCGCTCAGCCCGTTGGCGTACTGCTGCCGCGGCACATGCACAGTGACCACGCTCTCGGCGTATGCCTGGGGCGCGCGCAGGTTGGGCAAATAGCCGCGGAATTCAATGCCGGCGGCTTCCAGCTTTTTCCGGCCCTCCTGCGGATAGCGCACACCGTGCACCACCACCTTGTGCCCGCACAATTGCGCCGCCGGGGCCATCAGGAATTCCTGCAGCTCCTGGCTGCGCTCCTCGTCGCCCCAGTTGCCCACCCAGATCACGTCCGTGTTTTTCTCAGCTTTCAAAGGACGAAAATTGCTGGTGTCGGCAGCTTCATGAAAGGTCCATGCCTTCCGGATTCCAAACGCCTCGCAGTAAATATGGCGAATGGCCTCGCCAAACGCGAGCACGCCATCAAAATCGCTCAAAGGGAGACGCAGCATTTCCTTTGGATTGCTGTAGGCGCGGTGGTGGGTGTCGTGAAACAGCAGCCTGAATCCCAACTCCCGTTTGAGCGCGGCGATGGTCTCAACCACCTCGGGCGGATTCCATTCATGGACGACGACCACATCGGCGTCCTGCAGTTCTTCACGAGCAAAGTTGGGAAAGCTCCGGTCATTCCGATAAAAGCGCACGTCCAGTTCTGGGAAAGTTCGCCAGAAGTCCTCTACTGCTGCCTGCGCCTGCTGGCCTTCCTGCTGCAAGAGATTGGCCAACGACCACGCGCCGTGCTGTTCGTAGCAGCGTACCTCGTGTCCCAGGCGGATCAATTCGCGAACCAGGCCGCGCAAAAAATGGGCGTTGCCGTGGTTCCAGTCGGAGACCCAGGAGTGGGCGAAGAAACGCAGCTTCAGTGTGTAGTTCATGCCACCAGCGCCTCAGCTCCGACGAGAGAGTAGTAAAGTTGCAGATACTCGTTCACCATCCGCTCGGTGGTGAAACGCTGCAAAGCGCGCCGGTAGGCCCGCAACGCATAGTCACGGCGCAGGACCGGATCGGAGGCGAGCTGACGAACCTTTTCCGCCAGGTCGGCGCCATCGTTGCGGCGGAAATAGACGGCACTGTCGCCCCACAGTTCGTGGAAGCTGGGAATGTCGTTGGCCACCAGGGCGCAGCGCGACATGGCGGCCTCCAGCGGAGCCAGACCAAAAGGCTCATAGCGGGAGGTGGCAGCGTAGATCGCGGCCCGCGTATAAAGCATGCGTAGTTGTTTTTCCGGCAGCGGCCCCTTCAGTTCAACGTTGGCTCCGCCCGCCAACCCACACTCGCCGCGCATGGCTTCTTCGGGATGGATCTCCGAGCCGGCGATCCAGACCGGCACTGCCTGGGGATAGCGTGTGAGCAGCGAAACCTGCTTGGCACAATCCCACAGCCGCCCCACGCCCAGCACGGCTTCGGTCTTGGTCATATGGGGATTGAACAGGCGGGGGGTGCGGCCGTTGTAGATCACGATGCTCTGCCGCGGACGCCCGTAAATTTCCGAGAGCATGTGCAGCATCCAGCGCGACGGCGCCACCACCGTGGTTGCCGACCGTAGCCCCTCGTTTACCACTTGCCGATACCAGCGCAGCCACGGGCTGAGCGGCGCTTCTTCCCCATGTACCGCGATCCACCAGCTCGCCACGTCGCTGTGCGCCACCACCACTCGCGGAATGTCCGCTTCCACCCTGCCGTAGCAATACTGGTTGAAGTGGAGCAGGTCGGGCTGAACTTCGCAGATCACCTCCTCCAGGTAACTCAGGGAGTGTTCCACGTCGGACTGCGCCCCTTGCATCCATTCCAGGCGGAAAGCCGTGGGCCGGTAGTCCAGGCCGTGCAAGCCCTCCATCCACGCGCTTTGGCGCGGGGTCGGAATCTCTCCGACGCTGATCAGTGTGACCTCTACGCCATGGCGGGTCAGGCCCGTCACCAGTTCCCGGGCATAGGTCCAAACTCCGCCCAGCGTGTCGGCGGTGACTAAGACGCGCATTCCAATTCCTCAATGCCGGCCGGACGCTGCTCCTGGATATCGCTGTACCCTTTGGGATTGAAGGTCGAAGTGTAGTAATGGTGGGCGCGCTCCCAGGCCTGGTCGTCGGGCGGGCCGAACATCTGCTGATACAGCGGGGTGCCGGGGAAGGGAAACATGGGTACGGGCTCGCTCACCCACACGCCATGCGTCTTCAGTTTCTGCTGCCATTGGCGGATTTCTTCGCGATCGTCGTGCTCGGTCAGAATTAGGTTGGCCTGCACCCAGGGAATCCGCTGGCGCGCGTAGATGAGCAGTTCGGTCAGACGCTCGGTGGACATGCGGCAATTCTTGTTTAGCTCGTCGCGGCCAGTGTCGGTAATGGATTCAATGCCGCACTCCAGGGAAATGCAGCGCGCGCGTCCCAGCAGGTCGAGCGTTTCTTCGTTCCACAAGTCAATGCGCGTCTGCAGGCCGATGCTGACCTGGCGCTGCGCAATTCCTTCCAGCAGGCGCAACACGTTCTTGCCCACGCCAAAGATCTCGTCAATGAAGTAGATGTAATCCACGCCGCGGGCAATCACGCGATCCACTTCCGCCAGCACCGCGTTAACGTCGCGCTCACGGAATTTGTTGCGAAACAGGGTCTTGTTGCAGAAGTTGCAGGTCCAGGGGCAGCCGCGGGCAAATTCCAGTTCGGCGCCGCGCCCGGAGCCGCTAAACAGGTGGTGACGGTGCGGGTGTTCTTCGACTGGGTAATTGCTGAAATCGAGAGCGCCCAGGCCTTTCATGTCGGCGGTGGCCAGGCTGGCACTGAGGTGTTCCCCGTTGTGATCGCGCCAGCAGCAGCCGTCAATCTGCGACCACGGTTTGGAGGCCAGTTGCGCCAGGGTGTAGTCGGGCTCGCCCCGCATGGCGACGTCGCACCCCAGCTTGCGCAAGCTGACGCTGGGAGTGGCGGAAGGATGCGGGCCAATCGCCACCCGCACGGACTTTTCGCCCAGGGCCGCGAACCACTGCCGCGGCACCCGCAGCTCCGGCTGGGGGCAGCGCCAGAACAGATACGAGGGCGCTGTGGGAATCACCAGGAAGTCGGGCTCAAAGCGCGCCACCTGCTTTCTGACTTCTTCCACTCCGAGCTTTTGTACTTGCGCGTCTATCAGCATCGGCTCGTGGCCGGCGGCGCGAATTGTGTCGAAACTGAAGAGCAGTTCCAGGGGGTAGTGCGGCTCCTGGCAGCCAAAGTAGGTGGAGCCGGTGAAATCCCAGTTGGGGTTGATCAGGGCGTATTTCATGCCGCCACCTCCGGGGCTTGCTCCAGGGCCGTTCCCGGAAGGCGTTCCGTGAGCGGCGGCGCGGTGAACAGCTCCCGATTCCGCTTCCACCAGGCGTACATCTGTTCCAGGGTTTGGCGGAGGCTGACTTGCGGCTGCCATCCGGTATCGCGGCGCAGCCGGGCAAAATCCGTCACGTACACCAGCTGATCCCCGGGCCGCATGGGACAGGTTTCATACTCCAGCGGGCGGCCGGTCAATGATCTGATTTCCTCCATCAACTCCAGCAGCGAGACCGTGTTCTCCGGCCCGCCGCCCACATTGTAGATTTGCCCGGCGGTGTTTTTCTGGTTGAGGCGGACAGCATCGAAGGCCCGCAGCAGGTCCTGCACGCAGAGCACGTCGCGAATCTGGCGGCCATCGCCATAAATCACGATGGGGTTGGCCTGCAACGCGGAATAAAGGAAGTGCGCCACCCATCCCTGGTCCTCGTTCCCGAACTGCTGCGGCCCGGCGATACACGACATGCGGAAAACCACGGCGGGAATCCCATAGATGCGGGCATAGTCATGCACGTACTGGTCGGCCGCTCCCTTGGAACAGCCGTAGGGCGAGTGGAAGTCGAGCGGCTGGTTTTCCGTGACGCCAAGAACGTCGGCGTAACTGTAGCGCGTACTGTTGGCCAGCAGGCGGTGCGAGTTCAGTTGACCATAGACCTTGTTCGTTGAAGTGAACAGCAAGAAGGGGCGGCGACCGCTCTTGCGCACCGCCTCCAGGACGTTGAAAGTTCCGCCCACATTCACCTCGAAGTCGAGGCGCGGTTCGGCTACAGAAGTGGTGACCGCCACCTGGGCGGCAAAGTGGTAGACCTCAGTGGCGGCACGCACGGCGCGTTGCACCATGTTGCTGTCGCGCACGTCGCCAATCGTGATCTGCAGCCGTCCCGAACGGCCGGCAATGCGCTGCAACTCCTGCAGGTTGTGCCGGACGCCAAGCCGCGAAACGTTATCGTAGATATGCACTTTGGCATCTGTGTTTTCCAGCAGGTGCCGTGCCCAGTTGGAACCAATAAACCCGGCTCCCCCGAAGATCAGGACCGAACGAAATGGCTGTGGTTTCCTCATGCTTACACTCTTAGTTCCTGGTCCCGCTATCCAGGGTCGTCGGACGGATGCGACATAGGGGCCAAAATTTCAGGCGCTGGTTCAGGCAGCCAGTCCATAAAGCGTGAGCCGTTCCACTGCTTCCGTCGAACGATCCACCGCCTTCTGCGAGCCCAGCCACTCGACCAGTTCCTGAATTCCTTCGCCAAACCTCACGCGCGGGCGATAGCCCAGCGCCTTCTCCGCCGCTGAAATATCGGCGAAGCAATGGCGAATATCGCCGGCGCGATATTTGCCTGTAATCTCTGGAGCAGTCGCCGAGCCCAGCGCCCTGGCCAGTTGAACGGACACCTCGCGGATGGTGACGGGCTGCCCGGAGCCGATGTTCAGCGCCATGCCGTCGGCCTGGGAGCTCTCCATGGCCAGCAAGTTGGCCGCCACCACGTCATGGACGCTCACGAAGTCGCGCTCTTGCTCGCCGTCTTCAAACACCAGCGGCGGATTGCCGTTCATCAGCCGCGAGGCAAAAATCGCTGCTACCCCGGTATAGGGATTGGAGAGCGCCTGCCGCGAGCCATAAATGTTGAAATAACGCAACGCCACGACCGGCACCTGGTAGGTGCGTCCGAACAGCAGCGCCATCTCCTCCTGGTCCTTCTTGGAGAGGGCGTAGATGGAGGTGGCCTGCAGGGGTTTGGCCTCATCGGTGGGCGCGGGCTTGAGCGGCGTTCCACATTGCGGGCACAAAACTTCCCAGGTTTTTTGCTTCAATTGCGCAAGCGGGCGCGGCGGCGGAGTCGTTTCCCCGCAACCATCGCAGATATACTTGCCTTCGCCGTAGATGGACATGGAGGAGGCCACAATCAGCTTTTCCACTCGGCAGCGCGTGTCCAGCAGGGCTTGCAAGAGGTTGGCCGTGCCCTGGGTATTCGCGCCCATGTAGTGCGCGATCTCGTACATGGATTGTCCGACGCCCACCGCCGCCGCCAGATGGAAGATCACATCTACATTGCGTACGGCCTGGCGCACAGGCTCCTCGTGACGCATGTCGCCCTCGAGGAACTCCACATCCCGCCGGAGATAGCCGGGCAGACCGTCGCGATGTACCTGGGGCGTGAGGTTGTCGAAAACCCGCACCTCGTGGCCCTGCGCTAATAAGGCGTCCACCAGGTGTGATCCGACAAAACCCGCGCCGCCCGTCACTAAGATTCGCTTTTTGCTCATTTGTCCGTCAGTAAGGGCGGAGAGAACGACGAAGAAACTCAAGAACCGGCCAGCTGGCTCCGCCGCAACTGTGTTTCTTGGATGGGTACGCACTTTCCTGAGATGCCATCTCGTGTGGCGAGAGAATTGTGGATAGGATGGCTCGAATTTCCACGCGACAAACGCCTGCTGCTCGCTCGTGAGTGCCGCCCCAGTACCTCTGTCCCGTTCTCGCCACAGCCGCCCGGCGACCCAGACCAGGCTCAGTCCAAGCAGGGACTGCTGATCTCACTCATGCTCGTGTTCGCGGACGAAGCATAGCGTTCCACTGCCCAGGCACAAAACTCGGCGAAATCCCGGCTGTGGCGCGGCGGGCTGGTGTAGTGCGGCTGCAGGCCCAGGTGCTGGGGAGTGAAACAAAGAGTTAGTGTGGTGTCGAATTCCTCCAGCGCGCGCATCTGCCGGTCGAACCACTCCTGGGCAGCCGGACGAAATGAGTCTGCCCAGCTGATTCCGGTGCGCAGGCGGCGAACTCCCAGCCGGCGCAGCCACTCCACCCCGGCATTCAGGCGCGGATCTTCAAAGTGGAACCACTGGCAGATCCCTAATCCCGGCGGAAACTGGGAGGCTGCAGGCTTGGGAGTGCCATCCTCTCGCACCAGGCCCATGTAGTAGTGCCGGTAATAGGCGCTGCCTTCCGATTCCTTGTGGCGGGTGGTCGCCGTCCAGGTGGCGGGCAGGTCGAAGAGGCTGTACCAGTGAATTCGTTCTACCAGGGGCAGCAGCAGTTCGGCGGTCTTCAGCAGACCGAATAATTGCACCTCTTCCGCCCCGAAGGAGGAAGCTCCGGCTTCGGAGACCCAGACGGGCTTGCTGGTCACCCCCCGAATCTCCTCAATTTTGTCCGGCCAGGCGTGAATGCTCCAGTGGTTCCAATCCAGGGGAAAGCCGTGCACGGCAACCACGTCCACCGCCTCCAGCACCCCGTGCGACTTCATCAGGCGGATGAAATTTGGGTCAATGGGAGAGATGCCGCCCAGCACGATCTTGAGTTCCGAATTCACCCGGCGCACCGCCTGCGCCGCCTGGACCGCCATATCGGCAAACAACTTCCAATCGCCGTCAATCTTGAAATCCCAGTGGGAAAGGTTGTTGGGCTCGTTCCAGAGCATCACCGCTTCAACCATGTTTCTCCTCGCGCGAATCCTGCGGCTACAAGATGCCGGCCAGCTCCAAATCCAGGATGTACTGACCCTGGCGGGCGACCTCCCGGGGAACACAGAGCCAGGTTTCCGTCTCGGGATGGGCCGTAATCTCGAGCCCGGCGCTGCGCAACATGGCTTCCGCAGCCCCCCGGTTGGGCAGCCACCAGTTGGTGGGATCGTTGGCGTAGCTGTTCTCGATGAAGTACAGGCAGGGGAACTCCGGATGGGTAAAGATTTCCTTGTTCCAGAAGTGATAGTTCTTCTCCCAGGCCCGAACCTGCTCGGAACCCCGGACCATGGTCTGAAATAGCAGCTTGCCTGCTACCTTCTTCACCACCTTGTCGAGGGCAAAAAGCGGGTATCGCAGGTGGTAGAGCACTCCCATGAACAAAACATAGTCAAACCGGCCGGGGATACCGTCCACGTCATAAACGGAGCGTCTTTCGAACTCGATCTCCAGGCCCAGGGTTTGCGCCGCAAAGCGCGCCTGGTTCAGATAGCGGTCGTCCACATCAATGCCCAACACGCGCGCCGCCCCGCGCTTTTTCATCTCCAGGGAATAAAAGCCGCCGTTGCAACCGATGTCGAGTACCGTCGCCCCACTCAGGTCCTGGGGGATGGCGGAGGCGATATGCCTCCACTTCACGTTGGGGAAATCGCCCAGAAAGTGCCGGGGGGCGGTGTGCACGCCGCACAAATCGAGGTTGTGAAACCACTCGCCCAGTTCATCAATGCGGCGGGCCAAAGCCTCGCGGTCAATGGGCGGGGCGCCGGCAGTATGGTTTGCGCTGGTTGTCTCCGGCAAATTTCCGATGGACATTGGCGGAAGCAGGGAGCCTGCCTGTGTACCAATCCAGTGCCGCTCCTCTGGTGCCGATTAGATGCGCCCTTCACTGGCGAGATGCCTCTCGCGTCCCTCGATCACAACACCGTGCTCGGCGTGATGACCGTCACCGACAGGCGAGAAGAACTGCGGCAGGCTAAGATTGTCATACGATGTCAAGGTGAGCCGTGACACCTGCGAGGCCCCTCATGCCACCATGGCTCCGTTCCCTGGTCATTGTGATCGTTGCTCTTGGCCTTGCTACCGTGGCGACTTTTCCCCTGCAACGCATATCCATTCACAGCCTGGCGCTGTTTTTTATGGCAGCGGTGATTGTGACCGCGCGCTTTGGAGGTCCCTATTTCGGCCTTGCCAGTGCCGTGCTCTCGGTGCTGATTTTCGACTGGTTGTTCGATCAGAATCCCCACACCTTCGATTTGAATCTGGCAGGCGGGGTGCGCGCCATCGTTTTCTGTTCCGTTGCTCTTCTGATCGCATCTCTCGAAACCCAACGCCAGAGGGCCATCCATTCCTTGCAAAACGCCAACCGCGCCCTGCAGGCTGCTCTCGACGAGATCCGCACCCTGCGCGGCATTTTGCCCATCTGCATGCACTGCAAACAAATCCGCGACGCCGACGGCCATTGGGTGCGCCTGGAAAAATATGTGCAGGAGCACAGTCACGCGGAATTTACCCACGGCCTGTGCCCCGAATGTTTCCAGAGACATTACCCCGATTATCAGGACACATCTCCCCAGCCCTGAGTGAAGACGGCTGCCGCCGCTTCACTGCAGCCGTTTCTTGAACACCATCGGTCCGTTCACCACCGTGTAATCCGCCGGCACCTGGAACAGAGACGCATCGGGCTCCTCGCGATTGATGTTGGTGAGCTGATATACAACGTCGCCCATGCGCGGGTCGCTGTGCTTCACCAGCACGTCCACCTGCAGGTCGGACGAGTACCAGCGCTCGTCAGTGATGATGATGGGCTTTTCATTGCCGATCTTGCCCGCGGGAATGGTTTCCGTTGTCCGTGTGCCTTGCGCTTGAACACCGGCAATTTCCTGTGTTCCCAAGGAGGTTTCCGTACGGTTTCCGATCCCGCCACCTTTCTCCATGAAGGCCACTGTCGGCCCGGCCACGCCCACGCCACCTCCTGCAATGAATACTTCGCGGCCGGCGACTTGTCGGTCTGGGAGTTGGGTCATCGCCTCCGCGGGGCCAACCGGCGGCTTGGGTGGCGGCACCATTTTGTAGGCCTTCTTCTCCTGCACGTTCAGCATGTAATCCACGCCGGCGACCGGATCAAAAATGCTCACCATCTGCTGGGGACCACCGGTGGACGACCATGGTCCGATGGCATTCACCGCCAGGTCGCGGCGCATCCGCCCCATGCTGTCGCGGTAAACCTGTGCGGTCTCTTTCCGGTCAATCCGATTGCCATCGCTCAACACCTGCGTGGTTTCGGTGGTGGCCTGCGCGGAGTAAGGCAGACCGCTGACCACCTTCCTGTCCTGCAGGCGGAAAGTACGCACGTAAAACATATTCTGTCCCGGTCCGGGCGGCGGCGGTGGCGGTGGAACCTGCATTTGCGCGCTTGCTGCAATTGCTCCCACCAGCAGCACAAGAACAAGGGCGAGCGAAGTGGGAACAGCAGTTCTCAATTTCATAACAATCTCCTTTTATTAGTTCTGTGTAAATCCTGAATTCCGGGCCGCAACCTTGCCTTCTCCCGGCTGCACAAAACGAATGGCGCGCGCCACCCCGTCCTGCCCCAGAACCACATCGGCGGTCACCGTGCCGGCGGTATCGCCTCCGCTTAGCGGAAGGCCCATCATTGCCGGGGCCGAGCGTGGCAACTCAACCCTCACCACCATCCCGTCTCCCAGGGGATAGGAACTGTCCCCGTAGGAAAGCGCGATGAATTCGCCGGCGGTCTCGGCCGGCGTGTGGCTGGCGGTTGGACGCGAACGCCGCGGGCGAGCACGCCGCTCACCCATCTCGACAGCGCTCTTGGTGGAAGCCGCTTTTGGCGCTCCAATGGATCCTGTGATTGCAGCAGGCACTTCGGGTTTCGGCACGGAGCTCGTTGCCTGAACTTGTGTCCGGGGAACTGAGCCGGAGCGCCGCCAGGGGCGCTCCACCACCACCAGCCAGCTGGCAACGACCACAGCCGCGGCAACAGCTGCCCAACTCAGGCCTTTCCACACCCGCGCAGGACGGCGCGCTCTTTGTCGGAACGCCGCCAGCAGACTGGCCTGCACCTGCGCCGGCGCTTCCAGTTTTTCGTCTTCCCTGGCCAGCGCGCGCAGTTCGAGGGAGAGCACGCGGGCAGCTGCCAGTCGTGCCCGGCAATATCCGCAGCTCTCCGCATGTTGCAGGGCTCCGCTGCGCACCGCCGCGGACATGGGAGTGTCGCGCTCCAGGTCGTCCAGAATGGTTTCAAAATGCCTGCAATCCATTTTCACCACCTCTGCCCCTGCCGGGCGCCGGCCGCGACTCCGGTT
>JBLMXE010000327.1:0-10676 GCA_050257615.1 Chlamydiota bacterium
CCGAAAAATCCGCCCGCCAGGAAAAGAAAGATGGTGGAGGCCATGAAAGGCAGAACATAGCGTTTTTCATGCCGGTACAGGCCGGGAGAAATGAACATCCACAGCTGATAGAGCACGAAGGGAGAGGCTACAAACAGACCCGCTAGCAGCCCAATCTTCAAGTACATGTTGAAGGGCTCGGTGGGGTTCAGGTAGACCAGCTTCTCCGGCATGTGGTTGCGCTGCAGCGCCTCCATAATGGGCTGCTGCATGAGGCCAAAAATGCGGTCGGCGTAGTAGAAGCAGGCAAAGAAAGCGATGCCCACGCCGGCAATGGAATAGATGATGCGGCGGCGGAGCTCCTCGAGGTGCTCGAGGAAGCTCATGCTGGTCATTTCTTCTTTGCCGTTGCCGCGCGCGAAGCGCCCCGGCTGGACTGCGGGATCAGGCATCGGGCCCCTTAGCCGGCGGGATTACTTCTGGCGCAGGAAGTTCGGCCGCGGGCATTTCCTCACCCCCCGCGCCCGCCGCGATTGTATGCTCGGGCGGAACGGTCAGCTCGGAGACATGGGAAGATACGTTCGTCTCCACTTCCATCTGCTGGATCTCCGTCTCGATCTGCGCCTTAAATTCGTTGCTGGCGCGCTTGAACTCAGCCAGCGCCCGGCCAATCTGGCGGCCGATCTCCGGCATTTTCTTGGGGCCGAAGATGATCAGGGCCAGCACAAAAATGAAGATCATCTCGCCGATGCCGAGGTTCATGGCTCCATGATATACCAGCCCGCGGGCCGCAGAATACGCCCCGGGGGTGGGGCTTCTTTCACCTAAAAGAAAAGGCAGCCCACAGGGGCCGCCTTCTCAGTCGTTTGCCAAAAACTGAGGCTCTACAGCATGCTGGCGCTATCCACGTGGATGGAGCCGGCAGAGGCGTTAACCTCGCCTTTGACCGCCACATGATGGCCGGCATGGTCCTTGAGCGCGTCAGGATTGTCCACCGTCAGCACCTGGTGGTCCTTGTCGGTGACGAACACTATCTGCGCACCCGACGCCAGGCACTTCTTGGTGCAGGCTTCGGCTTTAGCATTCGCCCCTTTGGCTCCGCATTTGGAATCAGTTACCCAACCCTTCATCGTTGTGGCCTTGGCGCTGGCGGACTTGGTTTTGGCGGCGGAAACAATTGCCAGGCAGAACAGCAGCGCGAACACTAAAAACAGAGATAACGTCAGCTTCCTCATAGCACAGTTTCTCCTCTCACATTGCATTGTTGCGTAACCGTGGTTCTCCCGCCTGCCATGGGAGTGCAGGCTGACTGAATGCGAACTTCACCCCGGTCCCCACCCCGGAAGTGAGTACTAACTTTTACTCCAGCGCCTCCCGCAGCGCAACTCTGCCACACTGCCGACAGGCGCCCGCCGGGAAGACCTGAAACACGGAGTTGCAAGTGGCGCAAAAGGATACGCTATTTTTCGGCAGTTTTAGTGGAGGGGTGTGGGCGGCTGGGGGAGGGTACAACATAGACCACTTCGCCGGGGCGGGCATAACGCAGTTCCTCACGCGCCGCCTTTTCAATCGCCTTGGGGTCGGACTTGAGCGCCTTGACTTGTTCGTTATAGCGCTGATTTTGTCGTTGCAAAACTTGAATATCCTGTTGCAACTTGCGGTATTCCGCCCGCTTGCGCTGGTAAACAATCATGCCATTGGGGCCGAACATGACGTGCACAAACATCCATACGGCCAGTAATCCCACCGCCGCGGTTCCCAGCTTGCGGCGGGCGGCATAGGCAGCGCGCAGGACGGCAACACTCTTGCGAATGGCCGGGCTTGCCCAGTTGATCCTTATTCGAATACCCATTTCTCCGCCGCGGCGATCAGGTTTTGCAGGCCTTCGGCGCTGCGCGCCTCGGCGTAGACCCGGACCACCGGCTCGGTGCCGCTCAGCCGGTAGCAGACCCAGGAGCCGTCGTCGAGCACCAGTTTGAGTCCATCGGTGCGCACCATCTGGGCCACCTTGCGCCCTAAAAATTCGCGCGGCTCCGCCTGCAACTTTTCAGTGAACTTCTGTTTCACCTGCGGCGTCAAGCGGAAGTTTTCCCGCCGCGGATAATAGGAACCAACTTTGCCAAACAGCGCGCGTAATTGCTCCTGCAGAGTCTTGCCCCGGCGCGCCACCATCTCGCAGCACAGCAGACCAGCCAGAATGCCGTCCTTCTCCGGAACGTGATGGCGCATGGAAAGCCCGGCGCTCTCTTCCCCGCCGATGGCGATCTTGTCCTCTTTGATCAGCTCCCCGATGTACTTGAAGCCCACGGGAGTCTCATAGAGCGGGATCTTTAATTGCTCGGCCAGGGCGTTGATCAGGTTGGTTGTGGCTACGGACTTGGCCACACCATTTTTCCAGCCGCGGCTTTCGACCAGATAATCGAATAGGAGCGCAATGACGTAGTTGGGCTGGAGGAAGGTGCCGTCCTGGTCGAGGATTCCGAAGCGGTCGGCGTCGCCGTCGGTGGAAATGCCGATGTGGGCGCCGGTTTCTTTCATCTTCGCGCGCAATGCTTCCAGAAAATGATCATCAGGCTCGGGCGCGTGCCCACCGAAGAGCACGTCGCGGGAGTCGTGAACCGTGCTCACGGTCACACCGGCTTCCCGCAGCAGGCGGTCGGGATAGCTGCGGGCGGCGCCCCAAAGCGGGTCGTAGGCCACTTTCAAATTTGCTTTGCGAATCGCTTCCAGGTCCACGACGTCGCGCAGACGCGCCAGGTAGGCGGGACGCACGTCTATGGATTCTTTGGCCGGAGGCCCGCTCTGCACCGCCGTCGCCGGGGATTCCATTCCATCGGAGGGCACACTGGCTTCGATTTGCCGCGTCACCTCGGGTAAGGCGGGAGCGCCATCGGGCGTGGAAAACTTGATGCCGTTATACTCCGGCGGATTGTGCGAGGCGGTGAAGTTGATGGCGCCATCCGCCCGTAGCCGCATCACCTCGAAGGCAATCGCCGGCGTGGGTGCCGCCTGCGTAATCACCAGCGGTGCGATTCCGTGCTGGATGAGAATTTGGGCCGCCAGATCGCAGAAAGTCTCGCCCAGGAACCGCGGGTCGCGGCCTACCAGGATGCGCGCCCCTTGCGGCTTCTGCGCTGCCACGTAGCGGGCTATGCCGGTGACGGCGCGGTGCACGTTGGCGAAGGTGAACTCCTCCGCCATCACCGCCCGCCAGCCGGAGGTGCCGAATTTGATTTGCGCGGCCATATGCTCGTCATCGGCTCTCGGTCGTCGGCTCTCGGCCACAATGGTTGTTGCCGAAAGCCAACGACCGACGGCCAAAATCTCCTCTCAAAATCCTTGCGGTGTTAGTGTAGTAGCCTGCGTTGGTTACGTGGCCGACCCAAGATTCTAGCCTATGAGCGACAAAAACATTGTGCTGACTACCACTGGCTCCCGCGAAGAAGCGGAGAAGATAGCGCATGCGCTGGTCGAGCGCCGCCTCGCCGCCTGCGTCAACATCGTGGGGCCTATTCATTCCGTGTATCGCTGGCGAGGCAAGGTGGAAAGCGCGGCCGAGCATCTATTGATCGTCAAAACCACCGCTCAGAGGTTTGATGCGGTCGCGCGCACAATAAGTGAGCTGCACTCCTACGAGTTGCCGGAATGCATTCAGCTCCCCATCGAGGCAGGCAGCAAGGAATACCTGCGGTGGATAGAAGAATCTGTCGTTGGTCCCTAGTCGTTGGTCGTTCGCATGCTGTTCAACGCCAACCACTGACGACTAACAGCTGACACAACTGCTTTCGGCCGACGACCGAAGGCCAAGAGCCGAGGGCCAACGACGAAGGACCAACGACTAACGACTGTCTCTTCTCCCGCTCAAGTTCAACCTCCAGTAGTCCAGCACAAACGGGGAATCATCTTCGCCCGACTGGCGGGTTAGCTCATCCAGGAAGCGGCGGCGCAGCTCCGGTTCGGCGATCCGCTCCAGGTGGCGATGGAAAATCACATTGGCCAGGTACTCGCGGTATTCCTCGGCCCTGGCCAGCAAAACCGGCGCGGGCTCCAGGCCGGTGCTGATCTCGGTGAAGCCCGCCCGGCGCAGGCGATCAGCGGTGGTCTCCGGTGAAGCATATTCCCACGGACTCTGCCAGCCGGAAAAAAACGGCTCCAGCGGCGGCGCGGAAATGAGCTTCTCCGCGCGTTGCAGCAACATCGCCAGGTTGGGCCCGCCGCCGCATTGCGCCTCCAGCCATCCGCCCGGGCGCAGGGCGTCATGCAGGCTGCGAAACAGGCGCTCGTGATCCTTGATCCAGTGAAACGCAGCCGTGCTGAAGATGCCATCTGTGGCTTCATGAAACGGCAGCTGCTGCAGGTCGGCCACCACGAACCGCACGTGCCCGGCAAAGCGCGGCTCCAGTTCCCGGCGCGCCGTCTGCAGCATGTTGCCGGAAAGGTCCACGGCCAGCGCGCGACCCCGCGGCAGCCGGGCCAGCAACTCGCCGGTCAGCCGGCCGGTGCCGCAGCCGGCATCGAGAACGGTCTCGTCACCGCGCAGGCACAGCCGGTCCAGCACCTTCTTGCCCCAGCCGAACTGCGGCGCAGATATCCGCTGGTAAACTTCCGAGTTCCATTCCCGCGGGCGCGGTGCCGGGGGAGAGGAGCCTGGCATGTCTGGCATGTTCAAACAAAAATAGTACACCTGGGCGCGCTCCTAGCTTGGGCGCCTCCGGTTGACAGGCGCGGCTGGGGAGCCGATGATGTTGCCGCGTGACCGCCGGGCGCGTGCCTGGGGCGGTCGCGAATTCTCCCCGGGGCCCTGCAAAAGCAAATCTTTCTTGTGAGGCAGCCATGCGCAGGTACCATTTCACCACCCTGCTGTGCTTGTTCCCTCTGGTCGTGGGAAGTTTAGCCTGGGCCGCCGATGCCCGTACCACCATCGAGAACGCCAATCGCGACTTTGCCGCCGCCTTCGCGGCCGGTGACGCCGCCAAGCTGGCGTCCTTCTACGGCCCAGACGCCCAAGTGTTTCCGCCCGACGGCGAGATTGTCAGCGGCGCGGACAACATTCAGGCGCTGTGGAAGAGCATGATTGATTCCGGCGCCAAGAGCATGACCCTGGAGACCCTCAATCTGACCACCCATGGCGATTTGGCCATTGAAACCGGCAAATACGCCCTGAAAGATGCCTCCGCCAACGAGGTAGATCACGGCAAATATGTGGTGGTCTGGAAGAAAGAGAAGGGTGTCTGGAAGCTCTATCGCGACATCTGGAACACCAGCCGCCCGCCCAAGCCACAACCGTAGCTGGTTTCTGCGGGACGGGCAAGCTGAACTGGTAGCCCCGGGGTGATTCGAACACCCGACCAACGGTTTAGGAAACCGCTGCTCTATCCATCTGAGCTACGGGGCCACGGCTTTGAATTGATTAATTATCGCACGCGCATCTTCCCGGCAAGCGCTATCTCCTGCGCCTCCAGTTCGCGTGCTATCCCGTTTCAAATTGGGAAGTTGGGGAATCCTTCGTTCTCGCCCAATTGTCTGTGACCCGGCATTGACTTGGCCATTCTGTGCAGAAGTTTTCACCCGCACCTTCTCCAACCCGCCGCAGCTATAGCTAAAGTGGTTATCGGCTGAGCACTTGCACGTTACACAAATGGCAACAGCCCTGCCCTGTAAGCGTCAGCCGATGTTTCCTCCACGCCCCTGCCCCCAGAGAAGGGGCGTCCATCAGCGTGGAGCCAAGAATGAAATTCACAGTTTTCCTGTTTTGGGTCGCTCTGTTGGTGTTTCCTGGCTGCTCGGCCGTACGTTCCAGCGCGCCCGATGTACTTTTTCTGCAGGCGCAAGATTGGGATATCCAATACAGCCCGAGCATGCCCGCTCATCCTTTGCCGGCGACGGATGGCGCCTGGTTTTTCGATTTTCCCGTTGACCCCGGCTCCGTGCACTACGTATCCGTGCCTTATAACCAAAGCGCTGCGCATCAGTCCGTAAGCCTCACGTTTCGTATCACCACCAGCGGAGCGCCCTTCTACAACTCACTGGACACAGGCTGCAACAACACTCCCGCCCACGTCCGGCTCTATCTGCAGCGGCAGAATGACGACATGCGCAGCGACGGCAATCGCTGGTGGTCGAACCCGGCCAGCTATGAGCTGGGCTCAAATGACAATCAAACCATAACCATTGAGGTACCTCTGACGGCTGACAAGTGGTCGGGGCTTTCTGGCAAGTTCGGCCATTCCAGTTTGCAGTCCCAACAATGGTTCCAGGCGACGCTCAGCAATTTAGGCCGCATTGGCATGACCTTTGGCGGGGGCTGCTCGTTCGGGCACGGAGTCAGCATCTCCGGGGGTACGGCGCGGTTCACGCTGATTCACCTTGCCGTAGTTTGATATTCGAGCCAGAGACGCGCGCCCGCAACTCGGTGAGTGGGGCTGCGTTCTTGTTGCCGAAGCCCTCCCCGCTGGCCGATAATTCCGGCTAGCTGGAGGGTGGGGCAGTTCATGATCTGTCCTTTTTGCCTGGCGCAGAATGCAAGCGGAGCCCCGCGTTGCTGCGCCTGCGGAATGCCGCTGTCGTCAGCCGCCGAACCGCCGCCTGCCCAGCACGAAACTGCGGCCGGTGGGCAGAAGCAATCCCCGCCTGCAGTTGCAACCGCCGTTGGCTTTGCCAATACCCCGCCTCCCTCAAGTTCAGCCACTCCCCTTCCCGGTTCAGCCAGCGTTCCCGCCAAGCCGCTGGACTTTGGCCCGCGCTACCAGGTGGAGGCCCTGCTGGGGGAGGGTGGAATGGGGGCCGTGTACCGCGCTTACGACCGCGAACTCGATCGCACCGTCGCCCTGAAACTTATTCGCCCGGAGCTGGGCTCTGATGCGGCTATGAGCCAGCGCTTTCGCCAGGAACTGCTGCTGGCCAGCAAGATTTCCCACAAGAACATTCTCCGCATTCATGACCTGGGCGAAGCCAATGGGACCAAGTTCATCTCCATGGCCTACGTGGAGGGCGAGGACCTGCACCAGCTGCTGAAGCGTGAAGGGCGGCTACCAGTCAACCGCGCGGTGAGCCTGGCCAAGCAGCTTTGCGCCGCCCTGGAAGCCGCGCACGCCGAGGGCGTGGTCCATCGCGACCTGAAGCCGCAGAACATTCTGCTGGATAAGGCGGGGCAGGTTTATGTTTCCGACTTCGGCCTGGCTAAGTCGCTGGAACCGGACGCCACCCAGATGACCCTGAGCGGCCAGTTTTTGGGCACGCCCCGATACATGTCGCCGGAACAGGCCATGGCCGGCACGGTGGACCACCGCAGCGATCTTTACTCCCTGGGCCTGATCCTCTATGAGATGGCGACCGGCGAAGTACCGTTCAAGGCAGAATCCACCTTGCAGACGATGTATCTGCGGGTCCACGAAAAACCTCAGGATCCCCGGCAATTCAATCCCGATCTCCCCGACTATCTGACGCAAATCATTCTGCGCTGCCTGGAAACCGACCCTGCGCAGCGCTACCAGAGCGCGCGCGAAATCCTGGATGACCTGGAATCAGCCCAGCCTTCGCGGCCGCCTCGCTCCCAGGCGCTTCCGCCAGCCGGGAAGGGGAGGAGAATCTGGTACGTTGGCGCCGGTATCCTGGTGCTCGCCTTGCTGACGGCGCTGGCCGTGCCGACGGCGCGTAACCTGCTGCATCGCCGGCCCGCCGCAACCCAGGGCAGCATTGGCATTCCCCCGCTCAATCAGGGTAAGTATCTGGCTTTGCTTCCTTTCCGCGCAATCGGTGACAAAAACGCTCTGGGCTACGTCAGCGACGGCCTGGTGGAAGCCACCGCCGCCAAATTGTTCCAGATGAAGGACATTCACCTTGCAGCGCCCAGCGCGGTACAGTCCGTGAATATAGACCAGCCGCTGGAGAAGATCGCCCGCCAGTTGGGTGTGAACCTCATCGCCCAGGGAACCGTCCAGGGAACCGCGGCCAAGATGCGCATCACCATCAGCCTGGACGATGTGGCCGGAGGCCGGCGGCTGTGGACCAGCGAGTTCTCTGGAGTTCCGCAGGACCTGCTCACGCTTGAAGACAAGATTTATGCGCAGTTGGTGGCCGCGCTCGAACTGAAGCCCAGCAGCGCCGAGGTGGCCGCCCTCAACTCCCATCCCACGGAGAACGTCGAGGCCTACGACCTGTACCTGAAGGGCCGGGAGGACATGCGCGAAGAGCAAGACACAAAGAAAGTGCAGGCCGCCATTGACCTATACCAGAAGGCGCTGGCCAAAGATTCCGGCTTTGCCCTGGCCTACGCCGGACTGGCCGACGCCAGCCTCTCCATGTACCACCACACCAAGGACAGTTTCTGGTCGGAAAAAGCTCTGCGCGCGGCCCAGCAGGCGGAGCAACTGAATGCCAGTCTTCCCGAAGTTCATTTTTCTTTGGGCAGCGTTTACACCGATACGGGAAAAACTGCCGAGGCCATCTCGGAATTGAAACGAGCACTGGAGTTGTCGCCGAAGTCCGACGAGAGCTATCGCCGTCTGGGTCAGGTCTATACCATGATCGGCCGCAAGTCGGAGGCCATCGAGGCGTACAAGAAAGCCATCGAGCTCAATCCTTACTATTGGGAGAACTACAACGCCCTGGCGGGCGCCTACTACAATTTTGGCGAAAATGAGCAGGCAGTGGCCGGCTTCAAGAAAGTAATCGAACTGGAACCCGATAACGCCGCCGGTTACGACAACCTGGGCGTGGTCCTGATGCGCATGGAGCGCTGGAATGATTGCATCCCCAATTTTCAGAAAGCACTGCAGATCCAGCCCTACTACGCCACCTACTCCAACCTGGGCACCGCCTATTTCTTCCTGAAGCGCTATGACGATGCCGTGCAGATATTTGAGAAGGCGGCGGCCATGAATCCCAACGAGCACATGGTGATGGGCAATCTGGCGGACGGTTATCGCTGGGCCGGCAAACGGCAGCTGGCCCTGGCCACTTACGATAAGGCGATTGCCCTGGCTTACAAGCAGCTGGCCATCAATCCCCGGGACGCCGCCGCCATGGGCTACCTGGGACAGTATTTCGCCAAGAAAGGCGATCCGCAACGCGGGCTGGAACTCATTCGCCGCGCCCGCTCCATGGATCCCACGGACGTTTCCCTGGTTTATTTTAAGGCGGTAGTGGAGTGCATAGCGGGGCAGAACAGTGCGGCGCTCAAGGATCTGCACCAAGCCCTGCAGCAGGGTTATCCCGCTGCGGAGGCGCGAAGCGATCCGGAATTGAAAAACCTGCAGGCCTTGCCCGAGTTTGCCGCCATGATGCGGGACTACGGAAGCAAGCCCAACTAGCTATCCCCCTTGCGACAGCCGGCTGACATCGAATGCTGACGGCCCGAAATCTGCAGAGAACCGTGCCAATTGCGGCAACAAATTGCATCTGGTCCACCAGGGTTGTGAATTTTTACACCATGCGCGCTGCAAGTCGCTGTGGGCGAGAGAAAAATAAAGCATGCACGCACTCGTCCTGCGGCCCGCCGGGTGCAACGGGGAATCAGATACTCACGGCGGAGGATTCTCCCATGAAACTCTGCAAGGCACTGACGATTACGGCCATCCTTGTTCTCTGGTCGGCCTACTCTCTGGCTAGTTCGATCGGCGATCCGGGAGGAATTATCCGCAGGGGCTTCAATTACGATACGGAAGCCATTATCAATGAGGATCTGCAGCTCACCTTCGGTGACGAAATTGTCACGTCCTTCAATCCTTTTGACGCCGGTTTCTGCCATGCCGAACCGGCTACCGAATCCAGTCCGGCAGGACAGGAGTGCGACTTTGAAAATCAGAGCGGGCAAATTATCAACAACGTAAGTCAGATATTCTCGTCAACCTTTACAGGTGAAAACAGCCTTACCTGCCAGAACCAGATTCAGGGCGGATGCGATACCGGGCCCAACTCCATGGGCTTCGATGGACTGGGGATCCCCTCCGGCGGGGAGTACTACAGCCTTTTGTCCCTGGATGGAAGCGGCGACCCCGACTTCAACATCCTTTATTTTGGCTTTACTCCGGACAACGCCAACATTGAAAGCACCAGCTTCAATGTTCCTGAGCCTGCTTCCCTGACCCTTTTGTTCACCGGTCTGTTGGGGCTGGGCTTAGGGTTTCGGCGGAAAAAGCAGCCGAAGTAAAACCGCATATCGCGGTTCTCTCTCAAACATCTGCCAATTGGCCCTCGGGTTCCTTCACCGCGACGCCACGTGCGAGTTCGGATTTCAGGGCCAACGCGGACGCCAGATAAAGCAAGCCGGCTATAACGAGCAGGGCTTTTAGTCCAACCCAGAAGCTTAGCGACTCCAGCAGGCCACCCACCAGCGCGCCGAACAGGTTTGAGCCCAGAGCCTTTCCACTGAACCCCGCCAGCGCAAAGCTGCGAACGAATATGATGCCAGCAAAGAAAACGGGCGAGCACAAGACCAGGGCAGCGACGATGGCCTTCAATGCGATCGAATGAAAAAAGAACTTATCGAGAGGAATAAGCCACGTCACAGCGAACAAGATGAAAATACCCAGGTAAGCCAGCCAGAACGGAATGCGTTCCCAGAATTGCACCACGGAGTTGGCCAATACGATCAGCAGTAACAGGGTCGCGATTACAATCGAGTTCACAACCCATGTGGTACCGAACAACAGCGCCATCTTGCTGATAACCTGCGCTTCGAGCAAGAGGAAGCCGGC
>JBLMXE010000328.1:0-4342 GCA_050257615.1 Chlamydiota bacterium
ATCGTCATCGAGAAAATTCACCCAGCCCTATCGCCGGCCGAGCAGGAGCGGGCCCACGGCGCGGCACTGTGGGCGCGGGATCCGGACCGGTGTTGCGGCTTGCGCAAGGTGGAGCCGTTGCGGCGTAAGCTGGCCGAACTGGAAGGCTGGGTTACTAGCATTCGCCGTGATCAAACGGCAGCCCGCGCAGGCGCACGCAAGCTGGAGTGGGACGCTAAATTCGGCCTAGTGAAAATCAACCCTATAGCGGATTGGTCGGCTGCCGAAGTCTGGGATTACATCCGCAGGAATGACGTTCCCTATAACGAACTGCACGACCGCGGTTATCCCAGCATCGGCTGTACCCACTGCACGCGCGCCATCACACCAGGAGAGGAGGCGCGGGCGGGCCGCTGGCCGGGCTTCTCCAAAACCGAATGCGGCCTGCACCTCTGGGATACGCCCGGGGCGGCTGAGCAAGTCTAATCAGCGGCGTGGGCGGAGGCGCGGCGCAGGGGCAAGAACACGGTGAAGGTGCTGCCGTGGCCCACCGTGCTGCTAACTTCTATCCGGCCGCCATGTTCTTCCACGATCCGGCGCGCCAGCGACAAGCCCAACCCGGTGCCGTTGCCCTTGGTGGTGTAGAAGGGACGGAAGATATGAGGCAGGTGCTCGGCAGCGATGCCGCGGCCGGTGTCGGCTACGACGATGGCCGCCAGCAGGTTGTGCCGCTCCGCGCTCACCGTAATCTTCCCCGCGTGGTCAATGGACTGAATGGAGTTGAGCAGCAGGTTGAGCAGCACCTGGTTCACCTGATTGCTGTCGTGCTCGACTTCCAGGGGTTGCGGATCGTGACGGAATTCGATGTCAATGGATTTGGAGAGCGCTTGCTGACGGGCGAACATGACCGCGTGCTCCACGGTAGCGTGGAGGTCGGAGAGGCGGGTCTCCGGCGGCTTGGGGCGGGCGCATTCCAGCAGGTCAGAGACGATGCGGTTGATCTGCGTTATCTCCTGGCGCACCTCTTTGACCACTTCGCGCGCCGGGCTGCTGGCGGGCAGGTCGCGCCCGATAATTTCCACCACCCCGGCGATGCCAGCCAGGGGATTGCGGATTTCGTGGGCCAGGCCTGCGGCCAGTTCGCCCATGGTGGCCAGGTGCTCGGCGCGCGACATCTGGGTCTGGTGCAGGCGGTGGATCTCATCGCGGCTCTCGCGCAGTTGCCGCACCATCTGGTTGAAGTTGCGGCCCAGGTCTCCGATTTCGTCGTTTCGCTTTGCGAACTTAACTTCGGCATCAAGTTCGCCGGCGCCCACGCGCGCGATCTTTTCCTGCAGTTCGCGCATGGGACGCTGAATCAGCAGGGCCAGAACCACAATCATGACCGCACAGATGGCGACCGCGCCGGAACTGGCCACCAGCAGCAGGGCATGACGTTCAGTTTTTTCCAGCGACACAGTTGCCAGCAGGAACAGTATCAGGCCATTCAGCAGCACCACGGCCACGGGCAGCACCGCTTTGATTTCCCAGCTGATGCGCACCGAACGGAGGCGCGCTTCCGGGGCGCGGCTGTTAGCTTCCGCCACGCCCTCCTGTTCGTGGCTCTCGGCATCAGGCATAGGCGTGCAGACCGGGCAACAGATAAGTCACTCCAAAGAATGTAAACATGACCACGGCAAAGCCAAGAATTGCGAAGTAAGCGGCGCGGCGGCCACGCCACCCGCGGGTGATGCGCATGTGCAGATAGCCAGCGTAAACCAGCCAGGTGATGGCCGCCCAGGTTTCTTTCGGGTCCCAGCTCCAGTACGCGCCCCAGGTGCGGTTGGCCCAGTAAGCGCCGGCGGCAATCATCAGCGTGAGCAGGGGGAAGGCAATGCCGATGGTCTTATAAGTGAGCTGGTCGAGATTCTCGGCGCTGGGCAGCAGGCGCTCCAGATCATTGCGGCGCCACAGCAGCAGCAGATAGAGCAGTGAGATGAAGATGCCTCCCACCAGGCCAGAAAGAATGAAGGGACTGGCCGCCAGATTGGTGGGAAAGAGCCCGTCGGCGTCCGGCGAGGGATAGCTGCCGTTGGCGCGCGCCAGGAAAGCGGCCAGGGCCAGGATCTGCGCCAGAATGCCCACGAACACGGCGCGGTTGGCGATGCCATAGAAGCGCTCATCGTTGCGCCAGCCGGCAAGCAGGTAGCACACGAAAGGGGCGGCCACGGCCAGCGCCACCAGGCCGATGAGCCAGCCCAGGTCGGGAATGGTGACGAACAGGCGCGCGCCGCGGGACAGGAACATGTCCTGCTTTTCGGCGGCGTCCCAGGCGGCCACACTCAGCCCGCCCCAGCCCTCAAAGCGGGTCAGGATGCCCGCGTAGCCGGCGGTCACGGCCAGGCTGGTGGCAGCCAGGAAAGTTACCGTCTTCATCTTGTCCTGGATGAGGAACATCAGCGCCAGGGCGAAGCTAAGCGCACAGGCGGCGTAGGCCAGCATGGCCAGGCTGACGTGCACGTGCAGCCAGGTGGACTGCAAGGCCGGCACCAGGGGGTGAACGTCAGTGCGCAGCAGCTGCATCAGGACGACCCCAACGATGGCCACCGGCATGGTGACTGTGCCGATCACCTTCACCCCGTATTTCTTTTCCGCCACCAGGGTGAGGGCGGCCAGGGTCCAGACGAAGCTAAGCAGCATTTCATACACGCTGGCGAAGGGAGGGTGCCCGGCCACATACCAGCGATGCGCCACCGCGGCGGTGTTGGCCGCGAGGCCCGCCCAGGTGGCCAGTGAGGCATAGCGCACGTAGGATTCGGTGCCGCTCACGCCAAAGCCCAGGTACAACGCGCCGGCGCCCCCGTAGAAAATGAGCGCGGCATAGAGCAGGTTGGCTTCGGTGAACAGATTGCCGCTCTTCACCACATTCAGAAACGCCATAAACAGCAGGAAGGCGATGCCCAGCCCCACCAGCACGACAAGCAAATTGCTGGAGGCTGCGGGTTGCCGTTCTACGCGAGTGCGAGCCATGATTTCCCCCCTTAAACGCTGGCCAGCGAGGCCTCGCGCCTTGAAGCGTGGGCCGGTGATTCCTGTTTCAATTCTGTTTGCACTTCCTCGATCAGGCGGCGGAAGCGCTGCTCGAATGCGGCGCGGTTCTTGTTGGCGGCGCCCCCGATCCACAGCGCCGGGCGGCCCTGCTCGTCCCTCACCACCATCGCCCAGAAGCGCATGTGGACCAGGTAGAACGCGGTCGCCAGTCCCAGCGCCATCACGATGCAGCCCGCCCACACCAGCCACTGCCCGGGCTCATGCGAGACCTGCAGGCCGGTGAAGTAGCCCATGCGCAGATCGCGGAACTGGAAGCTGTAGGGCGACTTGCTGTCGTGGGCGACGTTGGGAAACTTGGGGAATACCCAGACCAGTGCCGGCTCCTTAGCCTTTTGTGTGGTCACTTCCAGCTGGATGGCGGGATTGTCGGGCTGATTGGAGCGGGCGTAAATCTGGTTGTCCTGGACCACAAAATCGGGAATGAAGCGCACCAGGCGGACCGAAGTCTCGGGGTCCAGTTGCACCGTCTGGTCCTGGCCCAGCGAGATGTCCTGGCCCGCGGCCGAGCCCTGGGCAGGCGTGGCGGTCAGCATAAGCTTGTCCAGTTGTCCGGTCGAACCGTAGCTGGATTGATAAACGCGAATGCCGCCATAGACCAGCGGATCGTTCACCACGATCTGCTTGCGTTCAGCTTCGCGCCCGTTTTTCAGCACCACCAGGTTGGACCACCAGCGCTTGGGGGTGCCGTCGGGATAATTCTCCTGGCCGGCGCCGTCGCATCGGATGGCGAAGGGAAGCGCGCGCGTGCTGCCGTTCTGCAGCTGGATCTGGCTGGCCTGCTGGCCGTTGGTCAGGGCCAGAAAGCCGCGGTAGCCCCAGAGCGCGTCCACGATTCCGCCCAGAAAGATCAACAGCAGGCTGGCGTGCACGATGTAAACCGCCAGCAAGGAGAAGCGGTTGCGCTCGGCGTAGAGGGAAACCTGGTTGTCTTCCACGATGTGCTGCGGCTGCAGGCCCTGTTTCTGGAAGACGCGATGGGCAGCAGCCAGCGCCTGCTCGGCGTCATGCACGGGAAGCTGTTTCTGCACCGGCAGCACGGCGCGGAAATGGGAATCGGCGCGGCGATAAGGCCGGGCGTAGAAGCGCCACACGCGAGGAAAGCGCTCGATGGAAGCGGCCACGATGGTCAGACAGAGCAGGACCATGAGCAGAACGAACCACGAGGCGTGAAACACGTCGGTCAGTCCCAGGCGGTCGAGCCAGGCCAGCGCCAGCGGCGAATAGGAGCGCTGCAGAACGTCGGGGTCGGTGGTGGGCCGTTGCAGAATGAACG
>JBLMXE010000329.1:0-3004 GCA_050257615.1 Chlamydiota bacterium
AGGTGGCGTCTGTCGGAAAGTCCCACAGCTGGTGATACAGGCCCATGGCTTTGCCCCAGTAGGCGATGGCGCAGCGCGGGTCCTGCTGGACTGCCTGGCTGAAGGTCTGCTCCACCTGCTGATACTGGAAGGAATGCAGCAGCTCAACTCCCTGCTCTACCGTTTTCTGCGCCGTGGGCGTGCAGGACGAGGGGAAATCCACGGTGCCCAGAGCGGCGCTCCCTTCCTCTCCACTGTGCGGAGAGGCGGCCAAGAGCTGAGCGGCGCTCAGCCACAACAAAATCACTAAGCAAGCCAAACGCTTATCGCCCAGCATCTGCCATGCCCCCTGTTATCCGATGTAGACAGCCGGAGCAGTAATCTTAATCCCAGCCCAGGGTTATAGGGTATAGGTCCTGAACCCGCGTCCCCTAGAAGAGCCGCTGCACGCGGCGAAGGGTGCCGAAGGTGCCGACGTTAGCCAGCGAGAAGGCGAAGCGGTACTGATTCTCGTTGCGCACCAGTCCGAGCGCCAGGCGCTCCAGTTCGAAGGTCAAACCGCAGCAGTTGAAATTATAGGACGCCTGATAAATGGAATATTGCAGCGAGTTAAGGTTGGCGTCCACCCCGGCGGCTGCGGCCACGTTAAAGCCGCGGCGGTTGATGTTGCCATAGCGCCCCAGGATGCGCCACTGATTGAATTTGAGAGGACTGGAGAGTGGGTTGTTGGTGGGAAGTGGCTGTCCCGGAGCCTGCAGGAAGGAGTGTCCGCCACCCAGGTAAAACTGCCCAAAGGTATAGCCCACCATGGAGGTGCTGGCGTTGATGCGGCCCTTCTGCAGGTCATAGTCCAGGTCCCATTCCAGGTCGGCGCCGCCGTTCATAAAATGCAAGCGGGAAATGATGGGGGAATAATTGGCCGGCGCCGTAAGAAACGCGATGCCGGTGAAATCAACCGTGCTGGTGAAGACATTGGGCTGTCCGGGAACGAGAGCGCCGCCGAAAGTGGGATTGAAATAGTGTTTCTGGGCCACGCGCCAAGTGATGATTTCGCGGGCCGGCGGCGGCTGGCATTGGTCGTTAACTGTCGCCGTTGCAGCCGTGCGACCGCCTGGTCCTGACGCCGGTGGCTCCGCTTCCGGGTTGCCGGCTTGGCTGGCGCTGGCAGTTTGTTCGGGGTTGGAAGCGCTGGGAGTAACCGATTCCGGTTGCGCGGGGGATGATGACGCAGGGGAGGACTCGCAGTCCGGATCACTCACCTTGGTTTGCTTGGCATAGAGCCGATTGGTGATCCCATATTCCACTTCATTGGTGTCGGTGAGGATGTCCGTCTGATCGAAGCGCAGAATATTGCTGAAATTGTCTACGCCGTTTACATAACGGTAGGTGACTACCGGCTCGATCACATGCTTGAACTTACGGCCGAGAAGCTTCTTCTTGAAGACCCGGGACAACGATGGCGGGCGCAGTTCAAAGCTGCCCTCGAAGGCCTTGCGGTTGATAGCTGCATCGTTGGGGGTGCCCACGGTGCCGGGAATGGGAGTCAGGCTCTGCGTGTAAGCTGTGTCCTGCACCGCTATTTCGGGGCGAAAATCCCAGCCATGGAACTGCAGAGGTAAGGAGACGTTGGGGCGAACGTTGAATCGCCCTACCACGGGCGCGGTGCGGAAGAAATCGCTGGCGGCGTTGTTGGTGATGGCCGTGGGTTCGTTGCGCGATAAGCCGTCAATGGCGGTGTCGAATGCCCAGTACAGCGGGGTGTTGCCGAGCGGACGATCCACACTGGAAAAATCAACGCTGGGCGTGTGCCGGATGGTGATGATGTTATCGGGCACCGTGTTCTGGAAGTCCTGATAACGCTCCATCAGCACGTTCAGCGAGTAGCCATTAAAACTCTTGCTGACAAACGCGTTGGCGTCCACCTCGGAGGAAATCGCCTGGCTGAAGCCGGTGTTGAAGGCAAGGCGATACACGTAAGAGCTGAGATATTCGAAATTGAGCACGGCGCGAAAATCCTGGCCCAGGCTGCTGGCTCCAGTGGCCACAATGTCTTCACCACCTTGCTTGCAGGTAGTGCCGATCTGCTGGCTGCAGGCGCCGACCTGCCCCTTAGCCAGCTGATAACCGCGGTCCGTGACGCCTTTATAGGTTGCGAGCAGATAAGTGTGTGCAGCGGGAGTGACGCGGAAGGCGCCGTGTTCCGCCCAGCCCCGGCTGGAGAACAGCTCCGCCCCCAAGGTCGCATCCATGCTGCGGTTGATGGCCCAGTAATAGGAATCTCCGAACATGGTGCCCTTGATGTTGGAGGTGCCGAAGTTGGGCATCAGAAAACCGGAGTGGCGGCCCAGGCGACTCACGGGATGAGTGGCATAAGGCATGAAAAAAGTGGGTATTCCCTTAACACGGAAAGTACTGCGGTAGATCTTGGCATCGCCACCCACCTCTACCACGGCGCGCGGCGTGTTGAACGTCCAGATGGGATGCGGCACTTGGCAGGAGGTGACCGTGCCATGGTGCACCACGTAGCGGTCGGGGCCAAGCTTATTCACCACCTTGCCGGTGAAGGCAAAGGGATTGGAGGAAGTGAGGGTCACCAGCTGGCCGTGGAAACGCATGCCCAGGGTGCCGCTGACATTGTAAAAAGTGCCCACCTCGGTGCGGACGTTGTAATGGCCATTGGTGGCCTCCACATGCTCGTCGTGCGGGCCGCCATCCAGAATTACGTGGCCGGTTTCCGTGGTCGCGCCAGTTTTGGGATCGTAGGTGACGTGGTCGGCATAAAGCAGATGATCGCCATGCGTCAGCAGCACATTGCCGTTGGCTTTGTAAACGCCGCCCGTGCGCTCCTGTTCGCACGCCTGAATGATGGTTTCCACCGCCTGCCCGGGAGAATGAATGTGGGTAATGGTTCCGCTGCAGGCCGCGGTGGGCGGTTGCACTTCCAGCTGCAAAGGCGGCGGCTGCAATCCCGCCACCGAAGGAAATTCCAGCGAAACCTTTGGGCGCAACTGGCTGGTAACTAGCG
>JBLMXE010000330.1:0-5454 GCA_050257615.1 Chlamydiota bacterium
TCGCGATATTGATGAAGGCTCATAGGATTTACGATTGAAGATTGATGATTGATGGTTTAGCCGGTTTGCTTGCACCACCTGCCAGGTGCGCCATACCTAGAAGATTAGCGTCATTACCCAGCCGGCTGAGCTTAATCTGCACTTGTTTTGCCGCGAGCGGCTGGCAACGTGCCAGTGCGGTTTCTTTCAATGTGTCGAAAAACAGGTCGGCAGCCGCTATCATGCCGCCGCTCACTATCACCACTTGAGGATCGAACAGGCTGATGATGTTGGCTACGGCCAAACCCAGCAGCTTGCCCATGCGCTGAAAAATCTGGGCGGCGAACGGATCATGCTCACGCGCTCGGCGGGCAATAGTTTCCGCTGTGAGTTCGCCCTTGGAGAGCGATGCCAGCCTACCTCCGAGACCGATGCTGCTGGCTGCGGCGCGCACCAGGGCGGGACCGCAGGCAAAGGCTTCCACGCCACCGTAGCGCCGCACCTCGTCGCCCTCAGCTTCGGAAACCGCCATCCAGCCGGCGCATCCCGAAAGCTCATGGGCGCCGCGCAGCAGTCTGCCGCCGCTGAGAATGCCGGCGCCAATACCCGTGCCCACCAGCAGCACCACAACATCCGACTTGCCGCGGGCCGCGCCCCGCCAAGCCTCTCCCAGCACGGCGGCGTTGCGGTCGCTCTCCACGTACACCGGAACACGCAGGCGCTTCTGAACCAGGCGGGCCAGCGGCACCTCGTCCCAGCCCGGAAGATTGGGCGCCCAGACGGCGCCATTGCGGCGTACCAGTCCAGGAACAGCCACTCCCGCGGCGCTGACTTTCTTCCTGCTCGCCAGTTCGCCAGCCAGGCGGCATATTTGCTCCACGGGAGCGAGGGTGGATGAGGTGTCCACCGCTTCCGTTTTGCAAGTCAGGAACTTGCCTTGCCCGGTGAGCAGAGCGGCGGCAAGTTTGCTTCCTCCCAGGTCAGCGGCGAAAAGGGTGGGCATAGTGGCAAAAGGGCGATTGTAATTAGAAGCGGTGGTAGTTGGTAGCTGGTAGTTGGTAGTTGGTAGTTGGTTGCGCGAGATGCGCCCAAGGTTGACAGGGAGGGCCCTTCGGCTTCTATTGATAGTGCAAATGGCGAACACCCTACCCCAAACCGTAACAAGGACAACCGGGAATTCTCTAACCAGGTACTTTGGCCTGGAGCGCGCCGGCACCACCCTGACACGGGAAGTCACAGCGGGCGTGACCACCTTCGTCACCATGTCCTACATCATTGTGGTCAATCCCGCGGTCCTGAAGGAGGCCGGGATTCCCGCCCAGCCCGCGATGGTGGCCACCATCGTGACCGCCATTTTCGGCACGCTGCTGATGGGGCTTTACGCCAACCGCCCCTTCGCCATCGCCCCCTACATGGGAGAGAACGCCTTCATCGCCTTCACCGTAGTGCAGGTGCTGGGCTACAGCTGGCAGGCTGCGCTGGCCTCCGTGTTCATCGCGGGAGTGCTGTTCCTGCTGCTCACAGTGGTCCAGCTCCGGCAGTGGCTGGTGGACGCCATCCCTTCGGCGCTGCGCTACAGCTTCGCGGTGGGCATCGGGCTGTTTCTGACTTTCGTGGGACTGAATGAAACCGGCATCGTGATGTTGGGCACGCAAGGCGCGCCCGTCCGCACCGGGCACATGACCTCCGCGCCCGTGCTGGTGGCCCTTTTTGGCTTCGTGCTCATGGCGGTGCTTATGATCCGGCGCTTTCCCGGAGCCATCCTGGTGGGCATTGTGACCACGGCGCTGTTGGCATTTGCCGTCAAGGTGGCACCGTCGCCACAGGGCTGGATCAGTCTGCCGCCCAGCCTTTCGCCCGTCTTGTTCAAGCTGGACCTGAAGAGCGCCTGGAACTGGGGATTTTTCCCCGTGGTGCTCACAATATTCGTAATGGCGTTCGTGGACACTATGGGGACTCTAATCGGGGTCTCGGCGCGCGCCGGGTTTCTGGACGAAAATGGCAACCTGCCGCAGATCGAAAGGCCGATGATTGCGGACGCGCTCGCCACCACCTTCGCCGCCCTGGTGGGAACGACTACAGCAGGCGCCTTCATCGAATCAGCCACCGGAGTGGAGGCGGGCGGGCGCACCGGCCTCACGGCCGTAGTCACGGCGGTTTGTTTCGCCGGGACGCTGTTCTTCTCGCCTTTCGTGGCCGCCATTCCGCCGCAGGCCTATGGGCCGGCACTGATCGTGGTGGGCCTGCTCATGCTGGCGCCCATCACCAGGATCCGCTTCGACGATTTCACCGAACTGATTCCCGCCTTCGCCGTGGTAGCCTTGATGAGCTTCACGTATAACATTGGCGTCGGTATTACTGCTGGCTTCGTGCTCTACCCATTCTGCAAGCTGGTGGCGGGGCGCTTCCGCGAGGTCAAGGCGGGGCTATGGGTGCTGGCGGGGCTGTCGCTGCTGTTTTTTATTTTCTATCCCTATACCTGATGATTCGCTTCGGCATACTGGGATTCGGATTGCACGCGGTGAAGCGGCTGATGCCTGGCTTTGCCGAGGCTAAGCACTGCCGAGTCAGCGCGCTCAGCCGGCGCAAACTGGATGAGGCGCGGGTCTCGGCAAAAAAGTTCGGCATTCCCCTGGCCTTCGATTCCGCCGAGGAAGTGTGCAAGTCGAAGGAAGTGGATGCGGTGTTTGTGGCCACACCCAACGCTTCACACCTGGCGGATGTTCTGCTGGCGTTAAAGCATGGCAAGCCGGTGCTGGTGGAAAAGCCGATGGGCATGAATGCGACCGAATGCAGGAAGATGGTGGAGGCGGCGCATAAGGCCAAGCTGCCCCTGGGAGTGGCGCAGGTGTTCCGCTTTGAAGAGAGCACGGCGCGGCTGCGCGAGCGGGTAGCGGCCCACGAATTGGGCAAGATCATTTTTGCGCGCAGCGAGTTTTCTTATCCTGGGCGGAATCACGCCCGCGCCTGGCTCAACCAGCGCGCCATCGCCGGTGGAGGGCCGATTGCCGACGTAGGGGTGCACTGCATTGACGCCCTGCGCTTCATTCTGCAGGACGAAGTGCTGCGGGTGAGCGCGCGCACCACCGCCGACCGCGAATCCGGGGATGTGGAGGCAGCGGCGGTAGTCTCGCTGGAGTTCGGCCGCGGAGCGCTGGGAGCGGTGCTGGTTTCGACCCGGGCGGCTTACCGCACGCCGCTGGAAATCGTGGGGGAGAATGGCGTGCTGCGCGCCGACGACGCGCTCAACGTTGAGTATCCGATTCGCCTCGAATTGCTGCGCGACGGCGAAATTGTGGATACCGAGCGGGTCTCCAACCACTTGGCCTATGCGCGCCAGGTGGACGCTTTCGCGGACGCGGTGGAAGGCAAGGCTTCATTCCCCGCCCACGGCGAAGAGGGCTGGACCAACCAGATGATTCTGGACGCGGCCTATCGCAGCGCCAAGAGCGGCAAGGTGGAGAAAGTCAGCTCCTAGCTCAGTTCTCGGTTCTCAGTTCTCAGTAGTTCGCACTTCGGGCTGCCAGCAGGCATCACAAGCGATTGATCGCAGCGCGCGCAAGATCCGAACCGTTATGCGTTGGTGCGTCGTGCCCTGGGCCGGAGACGTCCTGCGCTTTCTGGAAAGGAAAACAGGATGGGAAGCTTCGTATCGGGGCATGGCTTCAGCCGTGCCGATCCAACGGCTGGAGAAATGCGCCTTCAGGCGCTGGAGACCGCCCTACAGCGGCTGAAGCCGGCCCTGTGAGCGGCATGACTGAAGTCATGCCCTGGTTACGAACCGTCGCGCTCAACTTTCCGAAACTGCAACACAACCTCGTTAGCCCTGGAACGACGGCAGCCCGCCTGACATAAGCACCCGCTCAAAATAACGTCCTTAAAAAGAGAATTGCCTTTTTCTGTGCCTCTGTGTCTCTGTGGTGGATTTTGGTTTCTTACGGAGTCGCCGGCGGCACTCCGCGGGCCTGCAGGATGGCCCAATGCCACTCGTCGTTGGGGCCAAGGTTCAGACCCAGCGCTTGCTGGAAGGCGGTGGTGGACAGGGGCGGAGCCGAACCCTTCAGGTGATAAAGAAGCGTTTCGTCAGGTTTCTTGAGCATGGGCAGCGGGCCCACTCCGGCACTGGCGGGCAGCAGGTGGGCCGAACCGGGCAGCGCGGCGCTCTGGTTCTGATGCTTCACCACAGTCACACCCACCGTGATCTCCTGCACTTGCCAGCTGCTGCCGTTGTAGATGGAAAGCTGCAGGGTGTCGCCGTTGATGACGGCAGGACCATCCAGCTTAATCAGCATAGCCGGGGGAAGATCCTGCGGGGAGGAAGCGTTGCCTGCCGGCGATGACGCCTGGGCACTGAACGCAAGGCTGCAGGTTATCTCGGGTTCCGAGTGCCTGACCTCAACGGGCGCGGCTACCAGGCCGGCAGCCAGCGCCTGCTGCTCCGTTTGCCGGATCAGTTGCGGCAGTTTGGAAAAGTTATCGTTGGTAATGACGGGAAGTTCCAGCTTCTTTTTGGCGCGCAGGGCGCGGGCGATGTCGCCCAGAGAAGGTCCCTGATCGCTGGTCTGAGCAAGGGCCGGCAGCGCGGAGACAAACTCCAGCGCGACCGCGACCAGCAGCATGCCAACCACTCGCCTTATGTGCAACCGAGAGCTCCCCTGGCTCTGCATTCTAGCGGCTCTGGCACCAACTCCAGCGCCTGCGCATTCAAGTAATTACTAGGGCAGAGCCCTTTACAAATTCTACCCAGAGCGGGAAGGCGAGGCGGACACATTGGTCGTAGCACAAACGGGGAGGATGTCCCATGGTCACTTGACCTTTGGGCGCTCTGTGCCACTATTTGGAGAAGCTTAAGCCTATTTTTTACGGAAAGAACGCTATGCTGTCCGTCCTGAACTTCTCTTTGCAGAGCCTGCGCCGCGCCGGCTGGTTGTGCTGGCTGGTGACGGGTTTCGCCATTGGCGCCGTGGCACAGTCATCGCCCAATGCAGCCGCAGCTCCGCCATTGGCCTCCTCAGCTGCTCAAGAACAGCCAACCCCGACGGAGCAGGTGCTTTACGACCGTTACATCAAACTCAGCGTGCCTTCCCCGTGGCAGGAAAAGCGTTCCTGGGAACTGGGCGAAGACCGTTCCCTGCCGCTCTACAATCCCGCCACGGAAGCGGTGGTGTTTGTCTGGGGATTCGATCGGCCGCTTTACCGGCATGGCTACATTGAATCGCTCGCTTCCGGAGACCGCCTCAGCCGGCGCCTGGAAATGGATTTGAGTTTGTGGTCGGCGGAAGCCTCCCGTTACTACGCCATGGTTTCGGGCGGATTCATGATGCGCACCACGGCACATGCGGTCACGCTGGGACCCTCGCTAAAGCCGGGAGAGGCCCATTATCTTGGCAGGACCAAGGTGGGCCGGGCGGAACTCGACGTAGTTCAGTACGTCTCAGACGCTAAGGTGGATGAGGCCTTCGCCACTAAATACAG
>JBLMXE010000331.1:0-15132 GCA_050257615.1 Chlamydiota bacterium
GCCACGTCAAACGACATCAGCTCCAGCGAGAGCCCGCGGCAGTTTTCCACCATGGGAAGAATTACGGTGCCGTGGCCCTTGATGACGCGCGTGCCGCGGAAGCCGTACACCACCAGCGCCTCGTGCGGCCCCGCCTTGCGATACAGCCTGGCCAGCAAGCTCATGATGAGCATGATGGCCAGCACCATCAGCCCTACGATGATCCAGACTCCAAATGCCACCTGCATAAACGCCTCCTAAGAACCGCAATGCATCAATGCGCAAAACTCATGACTGCATCCAAATCGCGAACCAGCCGCTCCGGGTCGGTATGGCCCAGGAAGACTTCCCCGTCCCACAGGTGAATGCGAACGCCTTTCTTGCCCCAGACGTAGGCGCGCTTGTTGCCCACGCCGCGGATGCCATAGCCGCCGGCCGCGCTCCAGCTCTCTACCGCGTAGTTCCTGATCTGGGACGCCGCAATAGTACGCAGGCGGAACCCCAGGGTGCGAATCTCCAGGCCGGATTGCGTGAAAATGTAACGGAAACCGCTCCCCGCCATGATCACGGCCATTACCAGGAGCAAGGCCGGGAGGACCATCACCAGCTTGACACTGGGAGCAGGAGCCAGGATTGCCAGGGCAACAAGAAACACGCAGGGCAGGGCCATAATGAAAGCCCAGAGAGGAGAACCATGAGTCTCCTCCGCGATCACACTTTCCGCCGGCGGCAATTGCGAGCCGCGCCGGGTGCCGAGGTAAACCACCAGCACAACGAAGAGCGAGCCGAATCCCGCAATCAAATACGGCAGCACATGCACGCCGCGACCCCGAAGGTTGTAATTCACAATTTCGTGCACGGCGCCGTACAGGATTCCCGTCACCACATACAGGCATCCCAGCAGGGTCCAGGCGGACAAATCGGGTTTGGAGACGCGGGCCATGACGTAGGTAGCAATCGCAGCGGCAGAAGCAGTCGCTACCAGGATGAAAATCGCGAAGCCGTTGGGTGACATCCAGCCGTTCGGCCGGCCCGCCAGGTCAAAATGTGTGGCTAAGCGCGCGGGCAACATCGGCCGCACCATGTAGAGCCGCAGCGCAGCCACCGGCACGGCCACCCACAACAAACAACTGAACAGCCTGTATAGCTTGCGATTCACTGGCTGCCTTCTTTCGCGCCGGACGCTTGCTGCGGCGGCGCATCATCCAACCCCGCCATCTCCTCCCAGCGACGCACATAGGCGATACCGCGCTCGTAACGGGTGACTACCACCTCCGAGCCCTTGGTGATGGCGCTGTCATCTTCACTGCGCGCCCCGGCAGCGTGGCGCGTCCCGCCCTGCGTGTAAGTAATCTCGCCCGTGCCGCCCGCACGGATCGGGCTAGTGACCTTGCCCAGCACCCCCACCATCTCGTAGTCGGCGGGGTCCATGGGGCGCTCGCTGGAAATCAGCACCTTGAGAAAACCGAAAACCATGGCTGCTCCGCCGATGCCGCTGAACAGGGCTACCGCCAGTCCCAGTGCGAACCACACCGCGGAATAGCGGGTGAGCAGGTAGCCGGTGCCGCCGAACCAAGCCAGGAAGATGGTCAAGGTCAAGAAGTTAAACGGAGAGACCTGAGCGGCTCCGGCACCCACACCCGCGCTTCTGGCCCCCACACGCGGCCCGGCATGAGAATGCAGCCCGCCGTGCGGCAGGTGCCATTTGAATGGCAGGTGCCAGCGCAGGCCGCCGCTCAGGAAGGAGAGGAAGCTGAAGGCGAAGCCCACCACAAAACAGAGGAGATAGAAATTTTCCCAGGTCATCGGCCCCTCCTCTCCTGTCCGTTGCCTTTGCCGGTCAAAGAGCGCCGGTGGTTTTCCGGCTTCAACACTTGCAGCAGGCGGTCCACCAGGTTGGGGGTTTCCAGAATGGCGCCCAGCAGCACCAGGCAGCGGCGCGAGTCTTCGTGCTTGGCGGCTTCCAGCAGGGCCTGGCTCACTTCAAGGTCGCGGCGAAAACGTTCGGCGCCATTGATGAGCCACAGGTCGAGCTTGTCCTCCAGAGCTCCCAGGTCGGAAATCAATTCGTTGTGGAAGCCTTCGGGATCATCTACCAGGTAGCCGGGATGAACCTTGAAAAAACGCGCCAGCAGCATGCGGGAGGAGTTGGTGAGATGGGGGCGGGCGCCGTTTTCGATCTGTGAGAGATAGGATTGGCTGATGCCCTTGCCCATCTCCTTCTGGACGGCGCGCACGGTCTCCTGCTGGGTCAGAGCGCGGCCATGGCCGCGCAGCGTGCCTTCTACCTCGCGCAGGTAACGGATTTTCTCTCCCAGGCGCATATTGCAAATAGCGATATTAATATCGCTATTTGCGATTTACGTCAAGAACTCGATTTCCTGGCGCTTCAATGGCTTGTACTATGCACGGCCGCCCTGCGCTCGACGAGAGTCCATCTAAGAGAAGGCAGGAACGCCTATGCACCCCTGACTGCCCAAGTGGCCAAATGCTAATTGCCAAGTGCCAACTGCTGGTCTTGATGCATCTGCTGCTTCCGCTTATGTGCACGCAGTTGCACTTCAGGGCTGGCGGACGCGGCTCACCCTTCAACTATCTATATTCTTTACAATGACTTATGGAAATCAATCCGCTGGCGGCGCAGGTGCTCTTAAGGGAGCGTCAGGCTTATTCAGCAGGGACTGAGGTGCTACTTGAGCACAGACAGCACAATGGTAATAAAGCGGAAACATCCCCTCCTGCCGGTTCTCACGGTGCTGTTTCTGATCGCCTATGGCATTATGACCATGCTGATCGTGGAGCAAGGCAACACGATCGAATCGCAGAGGTTGTTGATTAAACAGCTATTTAGCGACAGCGCCGAACTGAGCGCCATGAAGGGGCATGAAGCGCAGAAGCGCTACGCAGAAAAAAACCATTCGAAGTCCTTGGCCAAGCCACAGACGCCGCCGGCACCACAGCAGAGGCAGCCCAAGGTAGATTCCCGGCAGGCCCCGGCTGATCCGCAGCGCTCGCTCATATCGCTCTAAGAGAGACAGCCTTCACCGGCGGGTAGCGGCAGCCATTTTCGCTGCTCCTGCCGGATACAACTGGCCGCCGCCCGACATTTCCACTCGATTTCTACCGCCGGCTTTGGCACGGTAGAGAGCCTTATCCGCCGCCTCGATCACGTGCTGAACCGTGTGCTGCTTGCTACCCACCGGGCCGGCCAAGCCAATGCTAACCGTGACCGCGGTTATTTCCTTGCTCGGTGACGGGCTTGCCTTCGCCTTGCGCTGGCGTGCAGTCCGCCGGCCTGATTCGCGCCGGTCCTCCTCAGCCCGAGGTTGCCGCCGGCGTTCGGGTCCACGCAAACAGAAGACCGACTCTTCAATGTCCTTTCGCAGTTCCTCCAGGCAGGGCAAAGCTTCCGCCGCGGGACGGTTGCGAAAGAGCACTGCGAACTCCTCGCCGCCGCAGCGGAAGGCTTGGCCGCCGCCGCTTACCCGGGCCAGACGGGCGGCGACCATGCGCAACACTTCGTCGCCCGTGTCGTGTCCGTAAAGGTCGTTAAAAGATTTGAAATGATCAATATCCACCACGGCGATGCTGTAGGGTTCGGCCAGAGCCGCGGCAGCCTCGTTAAAGGCGCGGCGACTGGGCAGACCGGTGAGTTCGTCGTGGTAGGCCATAAAATAAAAGCTCTCAATCAGAGATGCGCCCAGAATCAGAGCTGCAGTGCCCAGGTAAGCGATGGCCGCTACCCCCACACCGCCGTGGCGCAAGGCTAGCCAGGCCGCCAGAGAGCCCCAGAAGAAACCGCTCTCCAGTTTCTTGCGCTGGAGGAATGCGCGCACCAGAAACACGCAAGCGGCGGCGGCGCACAGCCCGGCAGCCGGCCAGGGCAGGGTAAAAACATGGCTGAGACGCAGGTCGCTGCCCACGCCCAGAGCGACAAAATCAATCAGCAACAGGGCAGCCCGGGGCACCATCGCATCCAGGGTAAAACCGCGTTCCGGCAGCAAAGAAAACACCAGCAGGCTGACGGGCAGAAGGAAAGCGGCAATCAGTATGCGAGCGTGGTCGGCAGTCAGGTAAGAGGGTCCAAATGCCGTCTCCTCCAGGAGTAGCAAGACCAGCAGCGAGAACAGTATGCGGGTGGAACGGAAGCGCCAAGCCAGCAGGACTCCGGCGGTCAGCACACTGTAGAAACCGAACTGCACCCGCCCATAGCTGGAAGACGGCAGAGAGAGGAAATTCAACAGGAGCGTCGTTGCCAGCAGCAAAAGTCCGCCCGGCAGTAAAGCCCACACTGGCGATCTGCTTGTCGGGTTCACGCCGGCCAGCCCCCTGAAAATGCCTAGATTGAGCCTAGCTTGCGGGGTTGGCTATGGGGAATGACATCCTGGATTCAGAGGGAGCGCCGGCTAAGACATCGGGGCGGGACGCCGGCAAAGGCCCAGCCCCGATTTCTCAACTCATTCAGGCGCAATTCAGCGCATCGTCTCTTCGCTTTGCAGGAAGGACTTCGGATTCTGGGCCAGGTACTGCTTAGCGAACGGATGGCCTTGCAGGAACCGGCTGAAATCCGGGTGCTGTACAGCGTAGCGTCCATTCCTGGCCAGGTTCGGATCCTTCTGCAGGTCGGCCCTAACCTTTGGGTGAGTAGCCAGGAATTGATGGAAGTTGCGGAGCGCGGTTTGCCGATGTAAGCCATTGGCAGCGTTTGCGGGGGCCGCCGCCAATGCCGTTGCCGCTGGGGTGCGGAAGTGTTCCGTCCCACTCACAACTTGCGTGCCTGTCCCTTGCGCCTGCGTGGATTCGACCCGGTAATAGTAGGTGGTGTCAGGCTTCAGGTTGTGGAGGTAGACGCGATGAGTCCGGCCTCCCCAGCGTGCTTCGGCGGTTTGATCCAAATGCCCGGGGTTAGTGCCGTATTTTAAAATGGTGCTGGCATTGACGTTGGTGGACCAGGCAACAGTGACCGGCTTCATGGATTCAATTACCGGGCCGTGCGTAAGCTTCACCTTCTCCGCCTTCTGTGCGTGCTTGGTCCGGGTGTCTTTGTCTTTATCATTATCCTGCCTCGCCGGCCGAGGGCTCGCCAGGGCCCAGGTGGCAAAGCCCAGGACAAGGCAGGCCGCGATGCGTGCAAGCTGATTTCTCATGGTTGAACTCCCCATTAAGTAGGTACTTACTTGCAAAACTTGTTTATTGGGATGCCAACTCGGCTAGCAGTGGTGTCCCTCTAAGCCAAGTACCTTCGCGCCAGAGCAGCAGTTGCAGCATGCAGGAGCAAACGGGAGCCGTGCCAAAAACGGGGCAAGGCCGGGATGACGGAATGCCGTCCCTAGCAGCCGGCGGGTGGTAGCCGAAAAAGTTACCAATTATCTCCACTAAGATGTGCCAGCTTTGGTATATATTTGGCGTCGAGGCGTGTCGGTACTCTTGCTGCCCTCTCGACACTCTCATTCCAAGTTCGCGGGGTCGGTAAGCGGAGTTATTATTCCATCCAGGCGGAAAGACGCGTATGGCATACATGAACAGAAAAGCCGGGCGGGGGATGCGCGACCTCCGCGATCAGTTGGGACTTACCATGCGCGATGTACATCGTCTGACCAAGCAATTCGGCAAGCAGCGGCACAACAGCGACTACATTGTCTCGCCCAGCCGCCTGTCGGATATTGAAAAGCACGGGCATACGCCCAACCTCTATCGCCTGCACGCGCTGGCGCTGGCCTATCGCTGCAAGGTAGCGAAGCTGCTCAAACTGTACGGCATCAGCTAAGCGGCGACACGGCCGGCCGCGGCGGGGGCGCGCCGAAGTGTCCTAAAATAAGCCCTTGCCGCCTGCCCGTGAATTCGACCGGCTGCGCGTGGTGCTAGTGGCGACGCGCAACCCGCTCAACCTGGGTGCGGCCGCGCGCGCCATGAGCAACTTTGGCATGGCGCACCTGCGGGTGGTTAATCCCTACCAACTGGCTTTTCGCGAGGCACGCTCTGCCGTGGGCGCGGAAGCGGTGCTGCGCCAGGCGGAGGAATACCAGAGCGTTGCCGAGGCGGTGGCCGATTGCAGCCTGGTGGTGGGCACCACCGCCGCCGCGCGCCGCAATCTAGAACAACCCCTGCTGCGCCTGCGGGAAGGAGCGCTGGAGCTTCGCCGACAGCTGCGGTCCGGCTGCGTGGCGCTTCTGTTCGGATCGGAGAAGCGCGGCCTGACCAACCAGGAGATCAACCACTGCCACTGGCTGATGCGAGTTCCCACCCGCACCGAACATCTTTCCATGAATTTGGGACAAGCGGTGGCCGTCTGCCTCTACGAGTTGATGCGCGGGCAAAGTGCACCCGTAGCCCCCGAGGCGCCAAAGCCGGCAACGGCGGAGCAAACCGAACGCCTCACCGCGCTGCTGTTCGAAGCGCTCAGCGCCAGCGGCTACGTCAAGCCACGCACCGCGGCTTCCAGCGAGGCAAAGCTGCGGCGCCTGGTGCGGCGGCTGCAGCTTCCGGCAGAGGACGCCGAAGTCTGGCTGGGGATGCTGCGGCAGATCGCGTGGAAGCTGAAACGGCGCTAACTCGCTGCTGCGCCCAGTATCGGGACAACTCCCTGGCGCCGATCAGGCATCTCAAGGAGACCGTCTGGGCATCTTCTTTTTCCGGCCCCAGTGGCGCAAAAGCCGCTCTGGTCGGCCTTTTTGCGGCCCGGCTGAAAAACATTTCACACTATCCCGTCGAGAAACAGGAGTGTATAGTTCCTGCTGCTTTTTGAAGGCGGAAAATAATTCCGGTTTACAGGAGAAATCGCATGAAGCAACACAGGCCCGGTCTACTGCCGGGTGCAGTCGCCCTGATTGTCGCCATCTTGACATCAGCAGCTCTCGCCGCCAGTGGTCCGGCAACGGCGCAACCGCAGGTGATCAGCGACTCGCAGCTGCAAGCGCTGACGACCACGATTGGCGGAGCCAGCGTGCTGCCCACCACGCGCACCATCCCGCACTGGTGGGGCTCCACTGTCAACCCGGACAACGGGGTCACCTATGGCTACAACATGGTGGGGGCCGACCCCAGCACCTGCCCCGGTGCGGGCTGCTCGGTAACCATCCAGGCGGACATCACGCCAGTGATCGTGCATATTGACGGACTTACCTTCAGCGGCAATGACGTGCTGGCCGCCACCCTCGCCTCCCCGCAATTCGCGCTTAACGATTACGGCTCCACGCCGTTCGCCACCGCGGCAGGGGCGTTTCCCAATGCTCCGGCGCTGATCCAAGGCCCGGGCGGCGCGCTCTCGCAATTGGATGCCGGCGTTCAGCTCCAGTTACAAGACGCGACCATGCGGGCTCTGTTCAACAAGACGGGAACTGGCAGCAACTACCACGTGATGCTGCATCCCAACGTTCTGCCCGCCATCACCATCAACGTGCCGCTCAACCAGGGCGTACTGCTGCAAAGCGGCCGCGGCGTAATCTTTGCGGACATCAACATCAGCTGGTGGGCGTCACAGATTCAGAACCTGGAAACCTCCGCCGATCCAACTCACTTGGCCATCTACCTGACCAACAACGTTCTGCTGCATGTAGGCCAGAACGTGTTCAACTGCTGTGTGATTGGCTTCCACGGAACGCGCGCCGCCGGCGACGGCGGAGGCAGCAACAACAGCAACGGCAACGCCAAGGTGCAGACCTTCGCCTGGGCTTCCTGGGTGCAGCCGGGAATCTACGCGCGCGCCAACGGCGGCACCTACTGGGCATTGCAGGACATTCACGCGCTCAGCCATGAGATCGCCGAGTGGGCGGAGGATCCGTTCGTCAACAACACGGTGGAGCCCTGGGCTACGCCGACGGCGCCGCAGTATGGTTGCAGCGGGATACTTGAATCCGGCGACCCGGTGGTGGCCATCGGCTTCGCCATGGGCTCCAACAGCTTTGAGCAAGGGCCCAACCCCGACGGTTCCCAGAGCGCCGACAGCTACTACCACCCGGAGGATGAGGTGTTCCTGCCCTGGTTTATGCGTACGGCGCCCAATACCGTGTCGGAGCCGACGCAGAGCGCCTCTGCCAACATCGGCCGTTACAGCCTGATGGGAGATCTCAACCCCTTTGCCGGCTTCCGGCAACCGGCTACGGGCTGCCAGTAAAGTTGGTGTGAGCTTACGGGGCTCGGCCAACCGGGCCCCTTTTTTCTGTCTAGCAGATGGGAATCGCCTGCAGCCAACGATGTCTCGCGGGTGTGGTAGGCGCGGCAGGAATCGAACCTGCAACCCTGGGATTAGAAATCCCATGCTCTATCCGATTGAGCTACGCGCCCCCGCATGCTCAATCTAGCACAAGTGAACGGGTCAGTTACTGCTCTGCGGCCAAGCCTGGCTCTCGCCGGCGACGATCTTTACCTTGGGCTGACCCTTCGGTCATGCGATCAATTTTCAAGGGCAGATCTGATGCGGCAAGCCCTCGAGTTTGCCCTGCACCGCGATAGCTCGCATTTGACATGTTCGCAACTTGCGAACTACACTATAGACAGGCTGGGTGAGCTGAAAGCTGCAGCGCCGGGGGACAGATGATCGTCCTTGGACGCGATGTTCTGGCTCAGGCCGGACAGAGACATCGCGGGAAGAAACTGGAGAGGTCGCTGGAAACGTGGGCCGCAGTGGTTGAAGCGGCAAAATGGCGGCATTTCCCCGATGTGCGGAAGATGTGGGGCAGCGCGGATTACGTACCCAAGAGTGACTGTGTGGTGTTCAACCTCAGAGGTAACCAGTTCCGGCTGCTGGCCAAGGTGAATTACAGGCTGGGGATTGTCTCCGTGCTGGAAGTCTTGACCCATGCCGAGTACCAGAAGTGGAGCGATCGTTTATGAGTCTGACAGCGACGCCGGAGTATATCGAACTGGTGAAGCGGAAGCCACCCAGGGTCATCCATAACGAAAGGGATTATCGCGGCTGGCGGAGAGAGTTGGACCAATTACTCGCCAAGGCGGAGAACGAGCTGACGCAGGAAGAGGCGGAATACGCGGAAACGATCGCTGTGCTGCTGGAGGCCTACGAAAAGCAGCGCTATCCGCTACGGCGGGCCGAACCGGTGGATGTGCTCAAAGAACTGATGGCGGCAAATGGCCTGCGCCAGGCCGATTTGACCGACGTCTTCGCCACCAAAAGCATTGTCTCCGAAGTGCTGCGCGGGAAACGAAACATGACCGTCCAGCACATCCGGAAGCTGGCGTATAAGTTTCGCGTTTCGCCGGTAGTTTTTGTGTGAAGGAGCCGGGGTACCGAAATCTCGTCACGCAGGTTCTCAGCCTGCCAGGTTGCTTTAGTCCGCGGCGATCTCCTTCACCGGCAACACCTCGCGCTCGATCCGGGCCGAGTCCTTGTCGCGCAGGACGTCCAGGTCATAGCTGGTCTGCATGTTGAGCCAAAACTCAGCCGTGGTACCGAAGCAATGGGCGAGCCGGAGAGCCATATCGGTGGAGATGCCGCGCCGCTCGTTCACGATTTCGTAAATGGCGGGAGCGGACACGCGAAGTGCGCGGGAGAGCTTATGCGGATTCAGGCCGAGGGGCTCCATAAACTCGACTCGCAGGATCTCCCCCGGGTGTACGGGGTTCAGTTTGGCAGGCATATTCTCCTCCGGCTATCGGTAATGCTTTGTGATCTCCACGTCGTGGGCATCACCGTCACGCCACACGAAACAGACGCGCCACTGATCGTTGATGCGGATACTGTGTTGTCCTTTTCGCTCCATGTGCAGTGGCTCCAGACGATTGCCGGGTGCCGCCGCCAGATCGCGAAGTTCCTTCGCGTCATTGAGCATCTTCAGCTTGCGCTGTGCCGCCCGTTCAATTGCCTCAAACTGACGCACCCTTTCGCGACGAAACAGCCGTTCGGTATCAGCCGAGCGGAAGGATTTAATCATTCGCGTATTCTAAATATAATTTATCGTCTCGCATGAAATGTCAATAGTGTAACCTGATTACTTTGGTTGCGCCAGGCAGGGCGTCGGTGCGTGCCCGTCATCCAACTTGAGACAGCAGCGGCCCTGTATTTCTAAGGCTTTGCGCCTATACCTTGTTCCGATTCCACTGAAATCGCGGATGAAGTGTTTCACTCCTGGCCACCTGTGCTTATAATTCGCCTCAAGCTCAGCCACTACCGAGGTTGTGTCTGCAATATGGGTCGCGGGCAGGTTTTGGGTCCGCGTCAGGATGTTTTTGTGTCGCGAAAGTTATTGTTGTGCGTGGATGACCGGGCGGCTTCACTGGAGGTCCGCAAGATGCTCCTGGAGCGCGAGGGATACGAAGTCCTGACCGCCGATGATGGAGTCGCAGGCCTGGAGTTGTTTGCCAACCGTTCGGTGGATCTGGTCGTGCTCGACTACCACATGCCCGAACCAAACGGCGCGACGGTGGCGCAGAAAATGCGCGCTCTCAAACCAGAGGTGCCGCTGATCATGCTATCCGCCTACTTTGAGCCGCCTGCGGACGCGGCCGGGTTCATTGACGCTTACGTCGCCAAGGGACAAAACCCCCGCGTCCTTCTCGATCAGATTGGCCAGCTGGTCAACGGAAAAGCCGGACGCAACGCCTAGGATTGGGCGCGGGCGGCGCCCAGCACCGCCTCCATGAAATCGCGATCGTAACCGACGTGTTCCACTTCCTCGGACTCGTCCAGCGGATGCACGAACTCGAAGTGAACAGCATCCCCGCAAATACGGCAAGGGGGAAATGTTTCACCGGGCTGCAAGATAGAGAGGTGGGACTGGCGGTGGCCGCGATGAATTACGCGGTATACGCCGGCGCGTCTGACCTTCTCACCCGCCGACATTGACATGCCCGCCTCCATCCGTCCTGGGAATTGCAGGGTAATCGTTTCTGACCGCAGGCAAAATGGCACATAGGTGCCAGGCGTGGAGGAAACCTGCGGCAGTCTGAAACCCTCCACCACAAAGGTCACGAAGGAAAGAAATGAAAACTCTTTGCGCCTTCGCATTATTCCGTGATTGACGTACTTTTCTCTGTGACCTCTGTGTCCTCTGGTTGATTGGGAGTTATTGGCGGGCGCGAGCCGATTCGGCGGCGGAGAGCTGCAACAGGGCATTGGCCACCAACTGCAGGGCGATGCTCCAGCGCTCCCGCGCCTGCTCCTGGTTATCGCCGTAACCGGAAAGATAGAAGGTCAGATAAAAGCCTTCGCGTCCGGGGGCGGGCTCGGCCTCATGTTGGTAATAACAACGGCGTGCCACGAACTCAGCCGCGGCGGGAATCTCCGGAGCGCGCTGCAGCAGGCGGGCGATTTTCCTGCCCCAATCCTCAATCTCGGCAAAGGAGTAGCGCGGACCCTCGGCGACGGGCGCAAGGTCAATGTAGGACTCGTATTTAACGGCGGCAGAAAATATTTCGTCCTCGGCATCCATCTGCTGCGAACTCCAGGTATCGCACTTGGCGGACTGCAGCACGGAGCGCGGGGAATTCATGACGGCGAGAAATTCAGCCAGAGCCTCGTTGTCCCGCGTCTCGACAATTTGCGGCAGCAGTTCGGGGTGGGAGCGCAGGTCGTAGTACTGCACCCGGGGATCGGAGGACGACCAGGGAATCTGCAGGGTGGGGTCTTCGGCGCCCAATTCGACAGAAAAGTCGGCTTGCACGTATTTCATCCTATATGAATTGCCGGTTGGCGGGTTCAGAAGCGGGCGAGGAACTCGACTGCGGTGCGCTCCGCCCAGCGTCCATCATAGCCATCGGGCTCGGCCAGAAAGGCACAGTGGCCGCCGCACTCGGTCTCTACATAACGCAGGTTGGGATTGGCCTTCAGGCTGGCCTTGGTTTCGGGAAGGATGTGGATAAAAGGATCGTCGGCGGAATGCAGCAGGAGAGCGGGAACTGCTATACGCTGCAGCACGCGCGCAGCGCTGGCACGTGCGTAGTAATCGTCGGCGCCGGCAAAACCGCAGTAGTGGGAGGTGATGCGCTCATCAAACTGGCGCAGCGTCCATACCCGGCGCAGGCGCTGAACTTCATAGCGGTTGGGATAGAGGCGGGCCTTGTGCCGCAGGCGGCGGCGCAGGTTCCACAGAAAATACTGCTCATAAACCCAGTTTGCCGGACGATGCAGGGCGGCGGCAGAAGCGGCCAGGTCCACGGCGGGAGAAACCGTGCAAACGGCGCGCAACTGAGGTGGGGCCTCCCTGCCCCATTCGCCCGCCACTTTCAAAACCAGGTTGCCGCCCATGGAGAAACCCAGGAGGACCAGACGAGGCAGATGTTCTTCCGCCAGCAGGGTGCGCGCGACCATGCCAACATCGGCGGAAAGGCCGGAGTGATACAAAGTCGGTCCCAACTCCTCGGTGCCGCCGCAATTACGCACGTTCATGCGAACCACGTTCATGCCCGCGGCCAGAGCCTTGGCCGTAGTCCCCTGAACATATTGCGATTCGCTCGAGCCCTCCAGGCCATGCACGATGAGCAGGGTGAGCGCTTGCCGCCGCTCCGCCTGCCAATGGCAACGGCAGAGCACTTGCACTTCGGGATCTACCCGGATCAAGCGCTTCTCCGGCATCGGCAGGTGCATACGGCGGGGGAGAAACTGGCTGGCCAGGGTCTGCCGGTGCGGCCCGCGCAGGCCGCGCCGGGGACGAAAGGGCGTGGAAGGCACATTCAGGAAGGGACTGGGCGCACTCTGGGGTTCGCCAGCGAGCGACTGCGCAGGCAAAGCGGAATCTAAGAGCGGCGAGGCTTCATCCATATGTTATTTTTTGGCATTCCCACTTAAAATGTAGCTGGAGTATTTTATGCCCATCTTTGAGTATTTGTGCCGCGAGTGCAACCAGCGCTTCGAAGCCCTGGTGTACGGGGCGCAAAAACCGGAATGCCCGCATTGCGGCGGCCGCAAACTGGAAACGCAGCTCTCGGTATTTGCAGTCAGCAGCAAGAGCAGTTCCACCTCAGAAACATCCGGGGTGCCCTGCAGCACCTGCGGCGACCCGCGCGGCGCAGGCGCGTGTTCCCTTCCCGATTTGGACTGATCTGTCCTGGGGCGCAGCCGGCTGCAAGTAGCGACGTCGCTTGCTCTTGCGGGTAGTTACTGAGGGCACTCGGCGGCGATAACGCGCGTAATTTGGCGGCCCTCCGCACACGGGTTACTATCATCTCGCAACACTCCCCAGAAGTTCCGCTGTTTTCCCCCAGAAACGCAGAGCCCTATGGACCGCCGCCGCGAACCACGGGTAACAGCCGCACTTCCAGTCCGTGTCTGGGGCATTGACGCATATGACCAGGCCTTCAGCCAGATTGTTTCCGCGCGCAATGTGAGCCCCGAGGGCGCACTGCTGACGGGCATGCGGCACCGAGTCCGCCAGGGAGAAATTCTGGAGGTGCAGTACGGCGAGCGCAAGGCCGAGTTCCGCGTGGTCTGGATTTCAGAATCCTACGACCATCAGCGGGCGCAGGTGGGGATCAAGGCTTTACCTTCGGAAAACAACATCTGGGACGTCAATCTGGAGCAGTGTTGCGAGTTCGTGGGCAACGGGTAGAGAAGCAGTTGCCAGTTCTCAGTTGCCAGTTGCCAGAGGTCAGAAATCGCCACATGGCGGCGGCTGAAACCGGTTGCTCGCCACAAGCCCATGTAATGCAGGTCACAGCCGCCCCGGTCGCTCCTGGACTAGCGTAGGCTAGAGATGTAGAGGGAGGGAAAGGCATGTCTACGCCCTGGGCGCACCGCTTCGCGCAGCGGACCAAAGCAGTCAAGAGCTCCACCATCCGAGAGTTGTTGAAACTGACGCAGCGGCCGGAAGTAATTTCCTTCGCGGGCGGCCTGCCCGCCCCCGACGTGTTCCCGGTAGAGCGCTTCGAGAATGCCTGCCACCGCGTGCTCGAGTCCAAAGGCGCGATGGCGCTGCAGTACAGCGCGTCCGAGGGTTACACGCCGCTGCGCGAATACCTGGCCCAGAAAATGGCGCGCTACGGCATTATCGCCGGCGTGGACAATGTACTCATCACCAGCGGCTCGCAGCAGGCGCTCGACCTGATCGGCAAGCTGCTGATCAATCCCGGCGACCGCATTCTGGTGGAGGCGCCCACCTACCTGGGCGCACTGCAGGCCTTCAACGTATATGGCGCGGAATATGTGAGCGTCCCTATTGATCAGGATGGCCTGCGCACCGACCAGCTCGACGAAGCCCTGCGCTCTGGGCCCAAGTTCATGTACATCCTGCCCAACTTCCAGAATCCGGGCGGGGTCACGCTGTGCGAGCCGCGGCGCCACGAACTGGTGCTGCTGGCCGATAGGTACGGCATTCCCATCATCGAAGACGACCCCTATGGCCAGCTGCGCTACGAAGGCGAGCACCTGCCGCCCCTGCTGGTGCTGGACCGCGACAACCTGCGGCGGGACGACGGCAAGCTGGGCAACGTGATCTACCTGAGCACCTTCTCCAAGACCCTGGCGCCGGGCATCCGCCTGGGCTGGATCGTTGCGCCGCCGGATGTGATCAGCAAGCTGGTGCAATTGAAACAGGGCGCAGACCTGCACACCAGCACCTTCGATCAGATGGTGGCCTACGAGGTGGTGCACGATGGCTACCTGGACGAGCACGTAAAGAAGATTCGAGCCGTCTATCGCGAGCGCCGCGATGTGATGCTGGCCGCGCTGGAAGAATACTTCCCACACGAGATCACCTGGACCCATCCCCAGGGCGGGCTGTTCCTGTGGGTAACCCTGCCCGAAGGTCTGGATATGGAACACCTGTTCCAGGCCGCGGTGCGGGAAAACGTGGCTTTCGTTCCGGGAGACTGCTTCTATCCCGGGGGCGACGAGGGGTCGCGCCACATGCGGCTCAACTTTTCGCACTCCACTCCACAGCAGATTCGCGAAGGCATCCGCCGGCTGGGGCTGGCGGTGGCGCGTGAATTGGCAGTGCATCACCCCGGGGCGCTGGCCGGAGTGGAGCGTTAGTCGGAAAGCAGTCAGCAGTCAGCAGTCAGCATTCAGCCTCCGGGTTGATAAGCGACTGTTTTCAGCCGTCCCTGACGGGACTCTGGTTCGCGGCTTCCGTTTCCCGCCAGTAAACTGGGGCTACTTTCATTCGGTCTCTACGAGACCGGCCGGTCTGTGCTCGATCAGTAGCATACCTTTACAACGCAAGATGGATTTCGGCCACGCTAAGCCGCGTGCCCTTTCAAAGATCT
>JBLMXE010000332.1:0-3131 GCA_050257615.1 Chlamydiota bacterium
TGGAATTTGCAACGGTCTTCTGTTGCAACTGATTGATGTATAGAGTCATTGAAAAACGATGTCAAGAGAAAAATCACGTTGACGTAAGCAGAGTAGCACTGCCCCGGAGTGCCTTTGGTAATGTCGAAGCGCTTGCCAAAAAATTTTCTCGCCCATTTTCTTCTCCCGCGCTGCCCCTCCCATCGCCGAAGCCTCGAATCGCTCCGCCCCGCGGCCTATAATGATGAGTTCGCAAGTCTGCTTCAGGAGTTCTTTATGCCCGCACTTGAAGATGTGGTCATCATCTCTGCCGTCCGCATCCCTGTAGGAAAATTTCAGGGCTCGCTTTCCGACTTCAGCGCCACCCAGTTGGGCGCTATGGTGGTGCGCGAGGCGGTGAAGCGCGCTAGCCTCGAATCCAAACCAGTAGACGAATGCATCATGGGCAACGTGGTCTCCGCCGGCCTGGGGCAGAATCCCGCGCGCCAGGCAGCGCTGTTTGGCGGCCTGCCGCCGGAGGTCGGCGCCATGACCATCAACAAGGTCTGCGGCTCCGGCCTGAAAGCGGTGGCGCTCGCCGCCCAGGCCATCCAGACCGGCAACAGCAACATCGTTGTCGCCGGCGGCATGGAGTCCATGACCAACGCCCCCTACCTCCTGCCCCAGGCGCGCAAGGGCTACCGCCTGGGCAACGCCCAGATTGTGGATTCCATGATCAACGACGGCCTGTGGGACGTTTACAACGACTACCACATGGGCAACACCGGCGAGAACGTGGCCGAGAAGTATCACGTCACCCGCGAAGAGCAGGACGAATACGCCCTCAACTCTCATCGCAAGGCGGTGGCCGCCACCAGGGAGTGCCGCTTCAAGTCGCAAATTCTGCCGGTGGAAATTCCCGCCAAGAAGAAAGGCGCACCGCCGGTGATCTTCGATAAGGACGAATCGCCGCGCGAAGACAGCAGCATCGAAGCCCTGCGCGCTCTCAAGCCCGCCTTCAAAAAGGATGGCACCGTGACCGCCGGCAACGCGCCCGGCGTGAACGATGGCGCCGCCGCCGTGGTCGTCACCAGCGCCCGCCGCGCCGCCGAACTCGGCGCCAAGCCCATGGTGCGCATCGTCGCCCAGGCCACCAGCGGCGTGGACCCCAAGTGGGTGATGATGGCGCCCGTGGATGCCATCCGCCAGATCTGGAAGAAGACCGGCTGGAAAAACGAAGAAGTGGGTCTCTACGAAGTCAACGAGGCCTTCTCGGTGCAATCCGTCGCCGTCATTCGCGAGCTCGGCCTCGATCCCCGCAAGGTCAACGTAAACGGCGGCGCGGTCGCTATCGGCCACCCCATCGGCGCCAGCGGTGCCCGCATTCTGGTAACCCTCATCTACGAGATGATCCGCTGCGACGTGCACAAGGGCATCGCCGCCCTCTGCCTCGGCGGCGGCAACGCCGTAGCCATGGCCGTCGAGCGCTAACTCTCGGTCGAGCTAATCGATTTGTCATCCCGAGCGAGGGCTCGTCGAGCTTGCCAGACAGGCCCGAGTCGAGGGACCTTGCGTTCCTGTAGCGCGGACGCCCGCCCGCGTGCCATTTTCCTCCGAAGGGTTCGTTGCACCCGGAAAAACCCAACAGCTTCGTAAAAACCGTGCCGCCAACGCGCTTATTGCTACAATTTAACCTGCACGTGTTCCGCGGAGGTCGCCATGCCCCGCATCCATCTCGCCAAGGCAGCGCTTGCCACCCTGCTTGCCCTTCCACTGAGCGCGCAGGTTCCCAAGCCAAAACTCAAAACAAAGGCAAGGGCCGCCGCCCACGCCAAGCTCACGCCGCAGCAGCAGACTGGCCTCAGCATCCTTGACCAGCAGACCGGCGTGGCCAAAGGTCTCTCCCCGGTCATGCGCACCTTCGCTCTGTTGGAAATTGCCCGCGGTTATGAAAAGCTCAATCAGACCAAGGCTCTGGCCACTCTGCGCGACGCCTTCCAGGCCAGCCAGTCCATAGAAGATGACTCTGACCCGAAAAAATCCAAAAAAACCTGGCTGCAGGGGCAGGTCCTAAGTCGTCTGGTCGCGCTCGACCCCACCTACTGCGAACAGCTCGTCCCCCAGCTCGCCGGGTACCCGCGCAAGCTCGCTATAAACCGGCTGATCATGTACCACACACGCAAGAAGCAGTTCGCCCAGGGGGTTGCTTTGCTCGGTCAGTTAGGTGACGAGGAGTTCCCGTACATCATCGGCAGCAATCTAATGCGAGCCCTGCCCCCGGAGATGGCCCCCGACAAGCAGAACCTGTTCGCTGAGGCGCTGGCCAGTTTCAGTCAGCACGATCACAAGGGCGATCCCGGCCTGGATGATTTTGCCGTGTTCATCACGCGCACCTGGCAGGGCCTCCCGCCTGATCTGGTGATGCAGGCGATTGACGAAGTTCTGAAACAAGCCCGCCAGTCCGATGCGAAGATGCAGATTACTATCGGGGCGGAGAAAGGCTCCGCTTCCTTCACTTCGGTTTACGATTACAACTTATTCGAGCTGATGCCGGTGTTGCGTGCGCTTGACCCGGAGCTAGCCGATCGCCTGCTGCAGGAAGACCGCGATGTGCAGACCGCAGCCAGGCAATATCCCAACGGCCTGCAATCGCTCGATCCCGAAAATGGCATACCTGATTCCATCACCATGCGCCTGGCCAACAGCGACGGATCTTCGGCTGACGACCGCTACGCCGATGAACTGCACCGCCAAGTCGAGCGGGTTTTGGACCAAGCCGACAAAAATCCCAAGCAGGCGGTGGCCGCCGCCATGTTGCTTCCCGATTTCCAAGACACACGCGCACGGGCTCTCTTAGATCTGGCCGGCGCGATTCTGAAGACCAGCCCCAGCTATGCCCGCGATGCCCTCGGCGAATTGCTGAAGCTTGTTCCCTCCGTGCAGGAGGAAGTCGCCAAGGCTTACCTTCTGTCCGGGGCAGGCGACGACTACCTGAAGCTGGGCGACACGGACTCCGCGAAGAAAGTGGTGGAAGAAGGTTTCAAGCTGGCGGAGAAACTCTACGCCACCGATACCGACGCCGACGATCCCAACCAGGCCTTCAAAGCTATGTGGCCTTCCACTTCTGCCTGGCGCCGGTTCGTTGCCCTGGCCACCCGCATTTCTCCCCAAAC
>JBLMXE010000333.1:0-3091 GCA_050257615.1 Chlamydiota bacterium
AGCACGCACTTGCGGAACACCAGGCCCAGGGGCATCTCATAAACCAGGGCCTCCAGGGTGCTGGGGCCTGCGCCCGGGCGTTCAAAGAAGGCGTGCGTCCACTTCCAGAAGTTGCGGTGACGATAGCCGCAGTTGTGGCCCTGGACGCCAAAGCCCAGTGGATCGCCGGCCCATTTGTGGCCGTCCAGACTGATCTGGCCGGAAAAGACCGCGTCGGAATGGGGCGTGCGCGAGAAGCCAATCCAGCCTTTGTTGCTGAGCGTGGTGCGAAAGCGGGAGCGATAGCGCAGGTCCCAGACGATTTCGTGGCCGTCAACTTTCAGGTTGCCCCGGCAGGCGTCCTCGGTAATGGCGTTGGCGGCGACGGCAAGATGAAACGGGGTGCGGCCGCGGGCGCTGAGCTCCAAACCGGGCACGGGGAAGCCCTGAATAAAGCTCTGCGGCTTCCCTTCTGCTGGGAACCAGGTGGCCCAGACTTGGACGGGCAGGCCGCTGGGCTGGCCAGCGCAGCCGCCGCGGCCGAGGTTCATGAGCAAATAACGGAACCACCACGCGCCGCTGCCCTCGGCCAAGCCCAGCCGCACAAACCACACCTCGTAGCGGCGGCGCATGGACAGCGAGGAGTAGCGCTCGTTCAGGGTAGTCACTGTTAAAGCATAGACGAGAAGGCTTCGCCCACGCAGTGACATTCGGCTCGCGGTGATCAGCACAGGAAATCAGAAGAAGCTTCCTGACCGCGGATGCACGCGGGTAGCACGGATATCTCATCATTGAATCGGCGCACATCGGCCTTCATCCGCGGGAAAGAAGTTGGTTTTTTGGAGAGCCGGGCCTCTGTTAATGTCCGCACGCTGCACGCGGTTCGTGGCGATTGTTATACTCAAATCACATGGTACGAGTGCGATTTGCGCCTTCTCCCACTGGCTTCCTGCATGTAGGAAGCGCGCGCACCTTCCTGTTTAACTGGCTATTCGCCCGGCGCCAGGGCGGCACCATGGTGCTGCGTGTGGATGACACCGACGTGGAGCGCAACACCGAAGCCTCGCTTAACTCCATTTTCGAGGGGCTGCGCTGGCTGGGGCTGAGCTGGGACGAGGAGTATAAGCAATCGGAGCGGCTGCGCCTGCACCGGGAGATGGCGGAGGCCATCTTTCAAAAGGGGCTGGCCTATCGCGATTTCACCCCCGCGGTGACGGGCGAGAAGTCCGTCGCCCAGGGCCCGTGGCTGTTCAATCCCGGCATGCGCGAACTTTCGCGCGAGGAGAGCGACCGGCGGGCGGCCGCGGGCGAGCCGTTTGCCTTGCGCTTTCGCGTGCCGCGCGAGACGGAGCGGGAAATTCGCTTCGCCGACATTGTTTATGGCGAGCAGGCCAAGTCTACCGCCGACATTGAAGACTTCGCACTGCTGCGCAGCGACGGCATGCCGACTTACCACATGGCGTCTTGCGCCGATGATGCCGACCTGCGCATCAGCCACATCATTCGCGGCCAGGACCACCTGACCAACACCTTCAAACACATTTTGATTTTCGAGGGTGCGGGGGCGGCGCCGCCGAAGTTCGCTCATCTGCCGCTGCTGGTGGCGCCGGACGGCAGCAAGCTCTCCAAGCGGCGGCACGGGCCGGTGGTAAGCGTCACCACCTACCGTGATGCCGGCTTCCTGCCGGACGCGTTCATCAACTTCCTGTGCCTGCTGGGCTGGTCGCCGAAAGACAATCGCGAGATGCTCTCGCGGCAGGAACTGGTACAGGCGTTTTCGCTGGAGGGCATCAACCGTGCCAACGCGGTAATCAACTTCAAAGAGCCGCCCACGCAGCCGGACGACACCTTCGATCCCAAGGCGCTGTGGCTGAACTCCGAGCACATTCGGGCGCTTCCGGTGGAAGAGCTATGCCGGCGCCTGCTGCCCGTGGTGCGGCAGGCTGGGTTCGACGTCTCGCCGGAAAAGATGCTGCACATCACTCCCTTGGTGCGCGAGCGCATCCGCCTGCTGAACGAGGTGCTGAGCGTGGCCGACTTCTTTTTCCGCGAGCAGCTGCCGCCCTACGATGCCGCCGAGCTGATTCCGCAAAAAGGTGATACCGAGATGGCTCGGCGGGTGCTCCAACGGGCGCGCGAAGTGCTGCGCGACGCCGAGTTCACGCACCACGGCCTGGAGCAAGCGCTGCGCGGCGCGGCCCAGGAACTGGGCGTGAAGACGGGGCAGATGTTCCAGCCCATTCGCGTGGCGGTGACCGGGCGCAAGAATTCGCCACCGCTGTTCGAAACGCTGGAGGTGCTGGGCAAGGAGATGACGCTGACTCGCATCGAGCAGGGGATTGACAATATCCATCAGCCAGCCGGCAGGTGAGGGTCAGGCAGCGGGTGCCGAAGAAGATCGGAATTTCATGAGCGACCACAATCCATCTACAGATACCGAAACTCGCGGCGTTGCTCCAGCCACCACGCCCGCGCCCAATTTTCTGCGCGACATCATTCGCGAAGACCTGAAGACCAGCAAGTACCACGGCCGGGTGCAGACCCGCTTCCCTCCCGAACCCAATGGCTACCTGCACATCGGCCACGCCAAGGCCATCTGCCTGGATTTCGGGCTGGCCGACGACTTTGGCGGGCACACCAACCTGCGCTTCGACGACACCAACCCGGAGAAAGAAGAAACCGAGTACGTCGAATCCATTCAAGAAGACGTGCGCTGGCTGGGCTTCGAGTGGGAAAACCTGTGCTACGCCTCCGACTACTTCGGCCAGCTCTACGAGTGGGCGTTGCAGCTGATTCGAGCGGGGAAGGCTTATGTGGACGATCTGACCGCCGACCAGGTTCGCGAATACCGCGGCACCCTGACGGAGCCGGGCAAGGAGAGCCCCTACCGCAACCGCTCGGTGGAGGAGAACCTGGATTTGTTTCAGCGCATGAGAGCGGGGGAGTTTCCCGACGGCTCGCGCACCCTGCGCGCCAAGATTGATATGGCGTCCCCGAATCTGAACATGCGCGATCCGGTGATGTATCGCATATTGCACGCCGAGCATCACCGCACCGGCGACAAGTGGTGCATCTATCCCATGTACGACTACGCGCACGGGCAGTCGGATTC
>JBLMXE010000334.1:0-3300 GCA_050257615.1 Chlamydiota bacterium
TCCTGTCACTCTCCCGTTATTGGCCCAGTAAGCATGCTCTGACGCGGCCGGTGGCAATGACAGTGCGCGGCTTGCGAAAGATACACAGCGGCCATGTCGGCGATTACGTGGCCTTCCTCACCTTTGGCGTGGCGGCTTTGGGTCTGGTGCTCGCCACCCTGGTTCGCCTTCGATAACCGCGCCCATTCTCTGCATCGGCTCGCCACTCTACTCCGCTTCGGGTAACCTCGGCCGTGCGCGCCCGCATCCCAATGGCAAGTCCACAGGAGGCATGCAATGGCGAGGAAATCCAGGGTACTGACCGACCATGACGACATACAGCGCTGGGCGGAAGAGCGCGACGCGCAGCCGGCGTGCGTGCGCGGCACAGGCAGTGCAGAAGACGTGGGGATGATCCGGCTCGACTTCCCCGGCTACAGCGGAGAGACGTCGCTGGAATCTATCGAATGGGATGAGTGGTTCCAGAAGTTCGACGACAACAACCTGGCGCTGCTGGTGGAAGACGAGATGGCCGGGGGAGAGCAGAGCAACTTCAACAAGATCATTGGGCGCGAAACCGCGGCCGCGCGCGCCCAGGGACGCAAAACGTCACGACGCGCAGAACGTGGTGAGGCAGGTGAGACTCGGGAAACGGGCCGCCGTTCGGCATCTGCGGGGCGCCGAGGGGCCAAGGGCGGGCGCTCGCGTTCTGCCGCGGCCCGGGCCACGAGTTCGCGATCTTCCCGCTCGGCACGCTCGGCCAGCGGCCGCGGAACGAGCAGCCGGAGTCGCAGCTCACGTTCGCGAACCGCGGCGGGCAAAAAGCGTGCCCAAAGCGCGCGCGGCAACGCCCGCTCGCGTTCGCGCCGGCGCGCGGCCTAGCTTCGTGCTACAACAGAAAGACGATCCCGAGCCTCCTCTTCCACCGGGGCAGGAGCCGCCTGCTCCGGTGAAAGAACCTCCGGATCCACCTTCATGGGATCCGCCTGCTCCCGTGCGCGAGCCCGGCCCTAATCCGCCCGCACGAATGTAACCCGTGTGGCATAGGCGCGCTTGCCCGCGACTTCCCTGTGCCTCTGTGTCTCTGCGGTGAGTTTTGATTACTCGATCTGCACCAGGCCGCCGGGCTCGGGGATGGCCTCAGGCGTGGAGGGCCGCTGCGGGGCGCGCCACTTGTCAATGTAGGACACCTGGTGCACGCAGGAAACGGTGCAGTGGGGAGCGCAGGATTTCTCATTCAGGTATTCGCGGCGGATGTCCTCCACCGTGTACTCCAGGAGCGGCTTGGCAGGATAGCCGCGCTGCTGCGAGCAGTAGTGCACCAGCCCGTCCTCGCAGACGTAAACGTAGCGGGCGCCGGCGCGGCAGCGCCATTCGTTGGGCCGACCGTCGGCGATGTTGTCCTGGAAGAAGTTGATGCGGGCGTAGCTTCCCTTCTCCATCGCTTTCATCTGCCGGTAGACTTCGCGCTCGTGGACGCCCAGGGGCTGTAGCTGACCTTCGCCGTCGTGAATGATGCCCACGGTGGAAGTGAAGCCCAGCTCGACGGCGCGCCGGCCGACCGTCAGCGCGTCTTCGGGATTGCTGATGCCGCCGCCGACCACGGAATTGATGTTGACGTGAAAGTCGGCGTGCTCGGCCAGCAGCTGCAGCTTCTTGTCCAGCACCTTCAGGCTCTTCTTGGAAACGTCGTCGGGCATGACGTTGTCAATGGAGATCTGCAGGTGCTCCAGCCCGGCGCGGTTCAGGCGCTGGATGCGCTCGGCGGTGAGCAGGTAGCCGTTGGTGATCAGGCCGGCGATGATGCCGTTGTGCCGGACGCGGCTGATGATCTCGTCCAACTGAGGATGCAGCAGCGGTTCGCCGCCGCTGATGCACACAATGGTGGTGCCCAGGGCCGCCAGCTTGTCTACGCGCTGGAACATAGTCTCCAGGGGCACGGGCTTGGAAAAATCGTCGAACTCGTTGCAGTACTTGCAGGCCAGGTTGCAACGGCGAATGGGAATGATGTGTGCCAAAATGGGATGATCGGTGTCCGCCAGACCCTTAAAAATCATGGTCCATTCGCGGGTTCGGCGATGAAGCTGCAGCAGTCGCCTTTTGGCCAGCACACGAGCAGTCGGCATACGGGTTCGAATTATTAAGTAAATCACATCCCATGAATGACTTGCACGCTTCTGCAGCGTGTGGCCAGTTTTAGGGGGTAAACGGTAATTTCCCACGCTTGGGGCAGAGCTGTGGGCCAGCAGTCAACCTGGGCTTCGAGGTCCCGTTTTGCTGACCCCGCCCCCTGACTCCAGCCTTTTAGAACAACCCCACCACTCCGCGCACCGAATCAATCAGCTTCTGCGAGTCGTAGCCCACTCCATCCTTGAATACGGTGTCCACCTTCTCGATGTCGCTGATGTTGGCGACTGGATCGCCGTGAATGAGCACAAGGTCAGCTTGTTTGCCGGCCGCGATGGTGCCTATGCGCTGCAGCTGGCCTTCATATTGGGCGCCGTTGGCGGTGGCGATGTGAATGGCTTCCTCGGGAGTGAAGCCGGCTTCCACCAGCAGTTCAACCTCGCGCTGGTCGCCGAAGCCGGCCAGCACCCCGCCCATGCCGGTAGGATCGCAGCCCGCCAGCAGCAGGCCGCCGGACTTCGCGAATTCGTGCTCGAACTGCAGCTCCTTTTTGAAGAGCGCCGCCACTTCGGGCGAAGGCCGGGTGGCGCGCGCCTGCAGATAGTTGATTTCCGCCTGCGGCAGCATCGAATCCAGCACCTGCTTGCGCAGCGGAGGGCGACCGGGCACGTCTAATTCGAATACCGGCAAAGTGGAGGTGACAGCGACGTGGCGGTCAATCAGCGTGTGCATCATTTTCTGCACGGCGGGGCCATCCACATCCTCCTTGAGCAGCGAGTCGAAAGTCGCCTTGCCGCTGGGACACTGATCGGGCTGCTTGCCGGGAACAAATTCCGTGTCCACGAACATGGGGCCGTGCTCCAGGTCGTCAATGCCCAGCCCCGCCGCCTCGGTTTGCGTCACCGAGCACAGGTGGCCGGTGACTTTGATATTGCGCTTGTGGGCCTCCTGGATGGCCGCGCCCAGCTCGGCGCGAGTGATGTTCATATAGGCCTTGAACGAGGTGACGCCTTGGTCCGCCCAGAAGTCCACCAGCTTGCGCGCATCGTCCGGGCCTGTGAGGAAGTGCATCTGGGCAAAGTAGGAATGCGACCCTTCCAGGTAAGGGCCGGTAACGTCAATCTTGGGCCCTGGCATCTTGCCCGCATCTATCATCTGCTTGATATTCAGGTCGGCATAAGGTTCCAGGCTGCC
>JBLMXE010000335.1:0-15453 GCA_050257615.1 Chlamydiota bacterium
CCACCCACCCGCAGCGCCCAATCGTAGATCCTGTGCTTGAATCCTGAGGCGGTTTCGCGGCGCACCTTGTCCCGAAGCTTTTCGTACACCCGGGGCACTCCGACGAAGACGGTGGGACGGACCTCGGCGAGATATTGCGGCACCAAGGCGACAGCCGGACAGTAGGCGATGGTCACGCCACAATTAAACAGAACGTAGTCGAGGTGACGAGCCGTCACGTGGGAGAGCGGAAGAAAGGAAATGCCGATCTGGCCGGGAGCGAGACCGAAGTAATCTCCGGCGTAGAAAAGGTTCGAGACCAGGTTGCCGTGGGTCAGCATCACCCCCTTGGGAATGCCCGTTGTCCCCGAGGTGTACACGATGGTGGCCAGATCGTTGTCCGCGACCGACTTACCGCGATCGTCCATTTCATGATCACGTCCGCCAGCCGCGCGCTTCATCAGGCCCAGCATGGCAGTGGCCTCAGGGACGGGGACGTCATCCATGATGACCACTCTCTCGATGTTGGTCCGATCCTTGATGGCAAGGATTTTCTTCAGCTGCTCGAGGGTGGAAACAAAAGCCAGGCGTGCGCCCGAGTCCTGCAGAATGACCAGGGTTTGCTCTGCGGTCAGGGTGGGATAAATGGGGACATCCGCCGCGCCCAGCAGCATGCTGGCAAAATCGGCGATCGCCCACTCCGGACGGTTCTCACTGAGAATGGCAATGCGATCGCCCCGGCTGATTCCCCAGCTTAGCAGCGATCGCGCTGTTCCCATTACGCTGCGATACAACTCGCGCGAAGAAATGGCCGTCCATTGCTCAGCTTTTTTGTACAGCATGACCCGGCCGTAGTCCCGCTCCACGACCGAGAAAAAGACGTCATTGATCGTGCGATTCACAGCTTCTCAGCCCCTGAAAACGATCTGCCTGAAGCCCAGCATTCCGGGGAACGCGATGCTCAGCAGCGGGGGACCGTTGGCTCAATGCGTCTCCATGATGTTCCTGCCAAAGCCGAACTTGGTGGCCACCGTGAGGCGCAGACCGTTACGACTGCCGTTCAGCACATCGGGGAAGAAATTGAAGCGAGCCAAGTCGGCAGTTGCGCGAAGGCCAAAGTGCGGGGTGACCTCCCAGGTGCCTCCACCTCCAAAACCGTAGAAAACCGTGTTGTCAGCCGACGAAAGCTTCCCGTTTAGCAGGGTTTTGACCAGCCCAATGGTCATTGGGTTCGTCGCGGTGGTCTGGATTTTTGCGTGCAGCAGCCCGAGCGCGGGACGGACGAAAAGGGTGAACTGTTTGAACCTTCGATAATTGAATTGCGGCCCCATCTGATAGGTGTAGGTGGAAGACGTGTACGGCACCAACGCGGCGCTCGCGGGAATCCCATAATGCGCGAGTGCCTGGCCCAACTGCGCCTGGGTTGACGAATTCAGGTAGCTCGGCAGCAGCGTAGAGCCGCCAGCGAAAGTGCTGAAATCGAAACCAAGCGACATCCAGGGGCGATAATTCACGGCAATGTCACCATTGAATCCGCGCTGCGCTAGATTTAAGGAAGGCGTGTGCAGGTAGGAATAGCCGGTGACGATGGCGAACTGGGTGATTTCAGATTGTTGTGCGAAACAGGTCAGGCTTGACAGCAAGAAAAGGGCAAGCAAGCAAAGAGAGGAACGCCGCATACGGGTTCTCCTTGCGAATGACGCTCTTTTTGAGGGCCCGGGCGCTGGGCATCATTCGACAACGGTAAGTGATTGAATTATTAGCGAACGGGGAGACGTCTTCAGTGATGCGGGTCACCGGGCATTAGGACATGGCGGGCGGCCCCCGTAGGTCAACTTCGGGCCACCGATCTGGCCGTGCGGATGAGCGGGCATCCACCTACATAACAGTTCAGACGACGATTTTATGAAACACTTGCCGCTGGCGTGCATCTTTTAGTTGTACGCCGCGAGTCCTGCATGTCTGCTGATGCCGGGGCGCTGGAGAGGACGCCTGACTGATGAACCGTGAAGTACAAACCGCAAGGCGACACAGCTTCACGACGGCAGTGCTTGTGGCCGTCTTAGCTCTTCTGGTCTGCTTGCCGGGCACCCGTTCAGCTGCCCAGGCCTACTCATTCGTGGCTTCGCTGAGCACCAAGCCTGTTAGTCCGCAGTCCAGAGTGGAGGCACTGGGGCTAGGGGCCAAGGCGAGGTTGTCAACGACTCAAGGCAAGAAGTTCCACGGGTATATCACCAGCATGGGTGACCATTCCTTTGAGCTGACCGATGTATCCAGCTGGCGTACTTATACGTTCAGCTACTCGGAGGTGAATGAGGTTGCCGGCCGGCGGCTTCCTGATCCAGCCAGCCCTCCTGGCAATCGCCTGCTGAGAGAGATGTTCGGCGCAAGCTCGAAATTGCGATTTGGACCTTAGCCGCCGTGCACATGTTTCGGGTACCCCGATGCACTTTGCCTCCCAGAGCATTATTTCCTAGAGCGGTTTCAAATAACTAAGGATAAGACGGCGGGCGAGACGCCGGCGCTACAACCACAGATACTGCGGCTCTGAATTGTTCTAAACAGCTGGCTCGGCCACGGCTTTTTTCGCTCCAATGGTGGCGTTGGTGATGAGGGGCCGGGCCCAGAATCCGGCGCTGAGCACGCAGCCGAAGGTAAGGTACAAGAATGCCATTCCGGCGCGCAGGCCAAGCACATCGCCCAGGCGGCCGATAATCAGCGGCACCACCGCGCCTCCCATGATGCCGGTGCACAGAATGCCGGCAAAGGAACCGTGGTACTCCGCCACCGAGTTCAAGGCCAGCGACATCAGCACCGGCCACATGACGGAGGCGAACAGGCCGATGGCGGGAAACGCCAACACCGCCACCCGGGCGGGCGCGAACAGCGCAATCGTCAGACAGATGATGGCCGCCACCGAGAAGCCAATGAGCACGCGGCGGCTGTCAAATATCTTCAGCAGGCCCAGGCCGATGAAACAGCCGGCCGTCATCAGGCCCCAGAACCAGGAGACGGCTGCCGCGCCGGTGGTGTGCGGATCAAAGCCGTGGTATTGCGCCAGGAACTTGGACATCCAGTCCGCCGTGCCCTGCTCGGAACCCACATAGGCGAAGATGCATCCGAAAAACAGCCACACCATGGGATTACGCAGCAGACGGCGGTACATGTCCAGGGTGCCGGCTTGCTCTTCCTCGGTGCGCTTGACCTGGGGAAAGCGCGAGAGCCCGGCCACCGCCACCATGACTACACTGCACGCGGCAAAAATCCAATAAATCGAAACCCAGGGAAGACTGCGGGGCGTAAGCCTCGCCAGCAGGGCGAGCAGCCAGTCTTGGCCGTTCGTCTGCCCCAAATTCTGCACCAGGTAGGAGTACACGCGCGGGCTGATGAACGAGGCCAAGCCAAAGACCAGCTGCGCCAATGCCGAGTTGAAAGCGAAATGCTCTTCCCCGCCGGACACCCGCAGCAAGGGGTTGATCACCACCTGCAGGGTCGCCATTCCGGCGCCCATCAGGAAGAGGGAAACTATCGCCACTGCATACGCAGGAAACAAGGCAAAAAACGCGGAACCCAGGGTGCTGGCCGCAAAGGCCGCCACCATGACCGGCTTTTCCCCAAAGCGCTCCGCCAGGAACCCTGCCGGGATGGACATCACGCCATAAGCAATAAAGAAGGAAAAAGGCAGCACCGCCGCCGCCGTCAGGGTGACGCGGAAGCTGCTGATAATGTCGGGAACGATGGGCCCAAGAATGTTGGTGAGAAACGACAACACAAAAAACACCAGCAGGACCAGCCCGACCATGTAGCGATTCCGCATGATGAGACTGTACCTTATGCCTTTGCCATACGCCAAAATTCCAACTTCGCATCTTGGGCTGGACCACTCAGAGGCTCTGTAGGGCGGAACTGAGCGGCCAGCTTAGGGCGGGTGGAGTAACTGGCGCGGCCTGTCGCGGGCTCAAAAGCTGAAAGACAAGCGCAGATCAATGCGGCGGTTGGCATCGCCGTAGCCGGCATATGGGCTGCCCGCCAGATCAAGGGAACGGCCAAAGAGCGGCGAGTTCAAGTCACCGACCGGAATACCGAGGTTAACGTCATTGAACAGGTTCTGCGCCTCCACGCTGAGGGTCAGCGCATAACGCCTTTCGGTTCCCCCGCCGTGTACGCCGAAACCACCGCCACTTAGCCCGCGTCCCCCCAGGCCGCCACGGTGATGATAGTGTCCATGCGGCTGCACACCCCTGGAGCCTCCGTGACTTTCGCGACCCATCGAGCCAAAGCCGAAGGTGCGGCTCACCCGCAGGTCGAAGGTGAAAGCCGCCGGACCTGTGGCCGTGTTGGGCGGCACGAAGTCAGCCGTGGGCCCGGGGTTGATATTGAAACTTCCATAGGGAGTCACGCGGACATCAGCCCCAGGAGTGGACTCGGTAGCGTAGGCGGGACGCCCATTGTGAATGCCGGTGCCGAACAGGTCTTCCCCCAGAGCGAGGCTGAAAGGGATTCCCGAACGCGCCATGATCATGGGGTAAAGCTGAATGCCATAGGGCAGGGCGATGCTGCCGGCCAGGAAGACGCGGTGGCGAATATCGAATTCGGCGCGCCCGTAGTCGGCCATGATGTTCCACGGGTCCTGGGGAAAAGTATCCACACCGGCAGTATCGCTGTGCACATCGTTGAAGACGTAATAACCGAACAGCGACACCCGCCTGCGATTCACGCGAAAGTTGGCGATGATCTGGTTTTGCCGGTAGATTCCCTCGGAAATGTATTCATAAATGTTGCCGGCGGTTGCGCCCAGCGGACGCACGCCACTGGCGGGATCGGCGGGATTGTAAGTTCCGGGGTAGGGCGCGTTGACGTCGTTGGTCAGCAATTGCCGCCCGCCCCGCGAATTCAGATAAGTCACAGAGCCGTTGATGTTGCGGGTTATCTGGTGTTCGACGCTAACCGCCGACTCCAGCGCGTAGGGCGACTTCAAGTTGGGCGCGATCCTGTAAATCGTCGCCACGCTGGAGGCGGCTGCTTGCAGGCTGGCAAGCGCAGGGATTTGCGGAAAGAACTGCGGATTCTGTATGACGTAGCTGACCTGGTTGATGCCATTCAGCCGCTGCGCCTGGATCATCTGGTCATCGTCGAAGCGGTCGTAGAAAACGCCAACTCCGGCGCGCAGCACCGTTTTTACCTGCTGGCCATGTCCCAGACCCCAAGAGATTCCCAGCCGGGGCGCCCAATCGGCATGGTCGGCGATCACGTTCTCGGATTCAAAACGCAGCCCGTAATTTACGGTGAGATTGTTGCGCGCTCTCCAATCGTCCTGAACCCACACTGAACCGTCCAAGCGGTTGACTGCGGCCCAGGGATTTCCGGCCGTGATATTGAACTGGCTGGGACCAAGACCGGCGGCCTGAATCTGCGCCATGGTCATACCCTGGTGCAGATCCTGCTGGGTGGCCTGGTAACTGGCCAGCGAGTTGAAAATGAAACTTCCATTGAAATTGGTGTTGGCATTCTCCCGGCGGGCGATGTCGCGCACAAAACCGCCAAATTGAACATAGTGCCGGGTGAAGCTCATGGAGGTGAGGTTCTGCAACTCGTAGTGCGACTCGCGGCGGTCCAGCGAACCGTCGCTGCTGCCGCCTCCGGTAAAGGCGCCCAGAACCTGCAGCGTAGGCGAAAAATCCTGCGGCGTTTCCCGGTTGTGAAAGTGAAGATATTGGAAGCGGGTTTCGTTGATCACCTGCGGGCTGAGAATCTGCGTATCGCTGAGCTGCAGCAGATGGTGATGGCGGACGAAATCGTAGGCCTGCGAGGGCAGGAACTGCGTGTCCACGCCGTCATTGGTGGCGTCGGCGCCAAAATAATGATAGCGGGCGGTGAGCGTGTTATTGGGCGTCAACTGGTAATCAAGGCGCGGGGTAGCGCTGGTCAGAACCCGGGGATTGGCTACCGCGTCCACGTAGGGCACTTGCTGGAAGCTGGGGCTGAGGATTTCGGTATTCACCAGGTTATCGCGGTTGATGTTGCGCCGCTCCCCCGAGAAGAAGAAGGAGGCCCTTTTATCCAGAGGTCCGCCCAACTGGCCGCCATAGAGAATGGTGTGGTAGGGCGGCTGCGCTGAACCGGCCAGAAACGGGCTTTCCGAATTGAAGGCGGAGGTATTGCCGATGATGAACCCGCCCCCATGCCAGTTGTCGCTGCCCGGCTTGGTCAGGACCTCAATGCGGCCGTAGCCCAGCCGGTCGTAGGAGGCAGAAAACGGGTCCTGATTGACACGAATCTCGCGGATATCTTCCTTGGGCGGCAAGTCGCCACCGAGAAAGCCGTCAATGTAAATTTCCGCGGGATTCGGTCCGGCCGAAGGACCCGCCAGCTCTTCAATCTGCGTAAGCAGGGCATCGGGATCGTCGGCCAGGGACTTGAGGGCCGAGCCGCTGATGGCTACGGCGCTGGCGTTCTCCGAAGGCGACACCGAAACCTGCACCGGATTGGCCCGCACCTCAACCTGCGCCTGGGCGGTGGATATCAGCAGCTTGATGTGCAGCCTGGCAGTCTGCCCGGCAATAACCTGAACGTTGTCCTTGTGGAATACCGAAAAGCCGGGCGCCTGAGCGTCCACGCTGTAGCTGCCCGGCGCCAACTGGCGGAAGCGGTAGAACCCCTGCGCATCGCTGGTGACCGTGCGACTGGTTCCCGTTGCCGAAGTGAGGGTCACACTGGCGCCGGGAACCACCGCGCCGGAGGGGTCAAGCACTCGTCCGCGTATGCTGCCGAGGGGCTGCTGGCCCCAGGCTGTGGCTGCGAGAAAACAGGCCGCAATTGCGGACAAAACCGTTCGGCGACTCAAGCTGCGACCACAACTCCCCTGCATCTCCCGATCTCTGCCCCTCCTCCGCCCAGCGGAGCCTTAATGACGTTGGATAATCCGATCCGCCGGACGGTTCGACCCGCCAGCCTATACAATAGTTCTCTTTTAATTCCGGCTTGCTTAATCCAGCCTTAACATTCGCGAGTTCAAGCGATGATCAACAGGATAGCTGATTTCCTGCCTCGCCCAAGCAGAGGAAAATTGCAGTGAACTCAAAATTCATGGTTGATTGCTTCCCCCACAAACCCGGGGGTGGCGTCGGTGGCGCAATTATTTTGCCCGCGCGTTCAACCGGTCGAGCGTGCGCTTCAGATGTTCGAGCTTCTGTCCGGCCTCGCCCAGCTTGCCTTGCGCGGTCAGCCGCTGATAGTCGGCAAGGTCCTGGGCGGCCTGCGTGATGAGCGCGTGAACATCCCCCGCTGCCGCCGATTCCGGGGCTGACGAACCGGCCGCCCGCTGCCCCGCTTCCGCCGGCGACGCAGCGGCGGTGCTTGAAGAAGCCGCTTCCCCAAACAGCGCCGCCATGGCCGACTCGAAGGTGGGCCCATAGGCGAGCCGGTCTTGCAGCGCCAGCACTACCAGGCGCAATTCCGGCATAGGACTGTGCGCCGCCTGCAGGTAGATGGGCTCGGCATAGAGCAGGGCGCGCCCGGTGGGAATCACCAGCAGGCCGCCGCGCCGCACGTGCGATCCCTGCTGGTTCCACAATGTCAGCTGGCCGGAAAGCTGCGCGTTCTGGTCAATGCGCGCCTCGATCTGCAGTGGCCCATCCACCAGCTTCGTCTTGGGAAAGTTGTAAACCACCGAGGTGCCATAGTGCTCGCCGTCGCTGCGGCCGGCAATCCAGCCGATCAGGTTGTTGCGGTTGGCGGGCGTGAAGGGAAGAATTTCCACGAACTCCATGCCGCCTTCGCCGGGCAGCTTCATGAGCACGAAATTAGGCTGCATCGTCTGCGTGCTCTGCTCACCTGACTGGCTCATGCCCACTTCGCTGGCCACTGTCCACAGGTCTTCGCGGTTATAGAACACCTCCGGATTGGTCATGTGATACAGGCCATACACCTCCGCCTGCAATTGGAGCAACAACTCCGGATAACGAACGTGTTTACGCAGGTCCGGGGGCATCGCTGTCGCATCCTTGAACAGGCCGGGGAAAATCCGCCGGTAGGCCGCGATCACGGGATCGGCGCTGTCGAAGACGTAGAAGGTGGTCGTGCCGTTATAGGCGTCAACCACCACCTTCACGCTGTTGCGCATGTAGTTAAGGCGATCATCGTCCAGTCGGTAGTGGGTGGAGTAGGGATAGCTGTCAGAAGTGGTGAACGCATCCATCATCCAGTACAAGCGGCCATCTTCGCCCACCACGATGTAGGGATCGGGATCATAGGTGAGAAATGGCGCGAGAGCGGTCACGCGCGCATTCACATTGCGTCGCATCAGCAGCCGGCTGTCGCTGTTCACGTCGTCGCTGAAGGGCAGCTTGGCCAAGTCGCTGCGGGCCGCCGCGATCAGGATGCGCCGCATGAAGCCGCCCAGCACGATGCCGCCCGTGCCCTGGTAGGAAGTGAAGCTGTTGCTCTCGCCCTGCGGGTAATTGAACTCCTTTTGCCGCGTCTTCACATACACGTCGCTGTTGGTCAGCTCGCCGAAATAAATCTCCGGGCGCGCCACGGTGAGGCCGGGAACCGCGCTCTGCACCGGCATGTTGCTCAGCAGCAAGGCAGGCAGCCCCTCCGGCGTGAACCCGTTGACCGGGTTCATGGTGATGCCGTAGCCGTGGGTATAGATCAGCTTTTCGTTGATCCAGTTGCGGCTGCTCTCCGGGAGCTTGTCCTGGTTGAGTTCGCGCGCGGCCAGCATTACCTGGCGCAGGTTGCCGTTGATTTCGTAACGGTCAATGTCAATGTCGGGGAAATCGTAGTAAGTGCGGATTTCCTGGATCTGGCGCAGGGTGTCCTGCAGGGCGCGCCAGTCCCAGAGCCGGATGTTCTGGAGCGTGGCCTGATTGTTCGCCGCATCGGCCGCCTGCACGCTGGTTTCAGCGGGAAATTCACGCTGTGTTACCCGGTCCAGTCCGTAAGCCTGCCGCGTCAGCTCGATGTTGTGGGTAATATAGGGCCGTTCGCGCACCAGTTCATTAGGCTTAACGATGAAGCTGCTGACGTACCATCCGGCCACCTGCAGCACCAGATAACAAACGGCGGCGGGAACCAGGGCCGCGATCAGCCAGCGCCCGCGCTGCGCCCACATCCCGTTGACGACCGCAATTCCCGCTCCGAGGATGAGCGCCAGACACACCACCAGCAAGCCGGGGAGAATGACGTGCGCGTCGGTGTAGGTCACGCCGGCGAAAATCGTGTGCGCTTCGAACAACCGGTCGAAGCGGCCCAGGTACACCTGCAGGGCGGCGAGCAGCAGCAGGAAGGCAAAGGCGATCGAGAGTCCGCGCCAGGAGAGCGGGCCGTAGGTGGCGCGGCTCCTCTCCAGGGCGCGCGTGCCGCCGGCCACAACCACAAAGAAGACCGCGACCGCGCAGATGATCACGGCCAGCAGGGTCAGCCAGCCGGTAATGAGCTCCCAGGCCGGCAGGGTAAACAGATAGAAGTTCAGAGGCCTTCCAAAGATGGGGTCCACGATGCCGGCGGCTTTCGGCGCGTACCAGTAGAGCGCCAGCATAGGCCACTGCGCCATCATGACCGCGCCGCTGGCCAGCGCGACCAGCAGCGAGGCGGCGATCGCGATCAGACGCAGAATCGGCTCCACCGGCAGCCGCAGCGGTTGCCCGCCGATCCAGATGGTGTGCCCAATGGGCAAATCGCTGAGGTAGGCCCACTGCAGGGCCAGAAAGGTTCCGTAAAGAATGAGGAACGTGGCCGCGGCAATGGCCAGGAAAACCGTGGACTGAATGCTCAGCGTCTTCCAGAACACTTCGCCATAGCCCAGCGAGCCGAACCAGAGGGCGTCCATGTAATAGGAGAGCCAGGTCCGGCCGCCCAGCAGGACAATGAAGAAAACGGCGAGGATCACCAACAGCCAGCGGGGACGCCGGGCGGGACGGACCGGCGGACGCACCGGCGGCCAACTGCTGGATCTGTGCATTATTCAGGCCTCGTGTCTTCGAGCATACCCTCGCCGTCCGGAATTACAAAGCCTCCTCTTCCCCCATTTTGCGCGCCGCCTGCAAGTCAATGCCCAGCTGTTCCGCTTTTTTGTAAAGATGGCTGCGCTCCAGCCCCAGCGCTTTCGCGGTGTTGGTCATATGGAACTGATTGCGCTTCAGTTCAGCCAGGATGGTTTCCCGCTCAAACTCATCAACCCGCTGGGAAAGCGTGCCCGGGACATGCCCCGGCACGCTCGCCCCGCGCTGGATCCTGGGCAGCGCCGATTGCACGCAGTCGAGGTCAACGCTGCCGTCGGGCGAAAGCAGAATCATCCGTTCCACCACGTTGCGCAGCTCGCGCACGTTGCCCGGCCAGGAATAATTCCGCAGCGCGTCCACCGCCTCGGGCGTGAACGGCGCTTCCTTCCAGCCATTCTGCGCGCACACCTGGCGGGCAAAGTGAGCAATCAGTACCGGAATATCCTCCTGGCGCTCACGCAGCGGCGGCAGCAGCAGCGGAAACACGTAAATACGATGAAACAGATCCTGGCGAAATTTTCCCTGCGCCACCAGCGTCTCCAGGCTGCGATGGGTGGCCACGATCACGCGCACGTCCACCGCGATGGGCTTTTCTCCGCCGATGCGCTCGATCTCGTTTTCCTCCAGCACCCGCAGCAGCTTGGCCTGCATGGCAACGGGCATGTCGCCAATTTCGTCCAGAAACAGAGTGCCGTACTGCGCCTGCTCGAACTTGCCCACGTGCCGCCCGGCTGCCCCGGTGAAGGATCCCTTCTCGTGCCCGAACAGCTCTGACTCAATCAGCTCCGCGGGAACGGCGGCACAATTGACCGTGACGAACGGCCCGCCGGCGCGCGGGCTGCGCTCGTGCAAGGTGCGTGCAACAAGCTCCTTGCCCGTGCCCGTCTCGCCCAGAATGCAGACTCGAGTCTCGCTGGCGGCCACGCGTTCCACTTGCGCCATCACCCGCCGCATGGCCTCGCTCGCCCACACCATTTCGTGCTTGCCGAGGCGCTGGCGCAGCTGCCGGTTTTCCGATTCCAGCCGCTGCAACCGCAGCGCGTTCTCCACCGTCAGCAGCAGCTTTTCCGTGGAGATCGGCTTTTCCAGGAAGTCGAGCGCGCCCAGCTTGGTGGCCCGCACCGCCATTTCAATGTGCGCCTGGCCGGACATCATGACCACCGGGGTCGCGACTCCCTGCCCCTTCAGATCCTCCAGCAACGCCAGACCGTCCTTATTGGGCATGACCACATCGGAAAGAATCAGGTCGAAGCTCTCCGCCTTGGCCAATTCCAGCGCTTTGGCTGCGTTATCGCACACCGTCGCCTCATGGCCGGCCAGGCGAAAAGCGCGAGCGAGCGAGGCCAGCGTGTTGGCCTCGTCGTCCACGATCAGCAGGTGTGCTTTGGCAGCCATGCCCATCCCTTATTATGAGGCGCCCCTGAATTGCGCCGGCGAATCCCGGTGCGGCAGCTCGATCACAAACGTGGTGCCCTGCCCGGGGGTACTCTTCACCACAATTCTGCCCTGGTGATCGCTCACTACCGACTGCGCGATCGCCAGTCCCAGCCCTGTGCCATGCTCCTTAGTAGTGTAATAGGGCGTGAACAGGCGGTCGCATTCCTCTTTGCTCAGGCCGCTCCCGGTATCGCTTACTTCAATGCAAACGTTCTCACCACTGGCGTGGGTGCGAAGCGTGAGCGTGCCGCCGCCGGGCATGGCGTCAATCGCGTTCAGCACCAGGTTGGCCAGCGCGCGATGCAGCAGATCAGGGTCGGCCGCCACCCTGCCCAGGTTGTCGTCGAACTGGAGCTGGGCCGAAATCGCGGGCCGTCCTTCCGCCCGCAGTTGCGCCTGGTGCACCTGCAGCACGTTGCGCACGAGATCATTGATGTCCACCGGCTGCAGCTGTGGCTGCGGCATCTTAGAGAATTCGCTGAAGCGGCCGATGATGGTTTTCAGGTTGGCAATTTCCGCCAGCAAGGTGGCGGCGCTCTCGCGAAAAACCTCGTCGAACTGCTCGCCGCCGTGCTCGCGCGCCTTTAGCAGGTTTTCGACGGTGATCTGCAGGGGAAACAGCGGATTCTTGAGTTCGTGAGCCAAACGCCGCGCCAGCTCCCGCCAGGCCGCCACCCGCTCCGCCTGCACCAGTCGCTCGCGCTGTTCCGTCAGCTCCTGGGTCATGCGATTGAAGGCGCCGGCCATCTCGCCCAGTTCATCTCCCGATTCCACCTGCAGCTGTGTCTGCCAGTTTCCCGCCGCCACTTCGCGCGCTGCCTCGGCCAGCTGTTCCACCGGTCGCGTGACCCGGGCCGCCAGCCAGCTGCTCACCACGATCGCCAGTACCAGAGCGAGGCCGGCCACCAGCAGCGCGGTGGAGCGGATGCGCGCTTCCACCGTGACCAGCGCCCGCCGCGAATTCCCCACCAGCAACATGCCCAGCAGGTCACCCTGCTCGCTCTTGAGCGGAATGGCATCTACATTCTCGCTGTCGGCCGGATCAGAAGACCAGTTCACGACCGCGCTCTGCTCCGAGCCCGTGGCCTGAACCTGCCCCACCAGCGGTTGCAGCTTTTCCGCTTGCGGCGCCTGCCCAGCCGCATCCAGCAGCGACTCGGGCGAATAAGCGCCGCCCGTGCTGGTGTACAACATGGCGCGCGTTCCCGCCGGGAGCTCCAGCGAGGCCAGAAACTCCTGGTCCAGCCGCCGCCCGCCAATCACGTAAAGGGACTTGTCGCCAAGCCGGATGGCGCGGACGGCAAACAGCCCCAGCGCCGCACCATTGGGCAGCTCTTCGCGTTTCAGGAACGCGTTTGGAGACGGTGCCTGGGCCGCGTTGGCCAGCAGCGGCTCGTTGTAGCCGAATTTTGCCGGCCATTGCGCCGACGAGATAATGCTGCCGCCGGCGTCGGTAAACTCCAGAAAATCCAGTTGCTGCGCTTTGGCTTCGGCCGCCGCCTCATTGACGTAGGCTCCCGAATTGCCCGGCTGGCGGCTCAAGTCCAGCGCCATGCGCGTGGCCGCCTCGCTGCCCGCGATGGCCTCCACCCGGCTCGCCACCTCCTGCCCCCGGCGGTTGAACTCGCGGTGAAACTGCGCGACCAGAGCGCGGGTTCGCTCCTGTTCGGACTGTTCGAAGGCGCGGCGCGTAATCACAGACACGGTCCAGGCCACCGCGGCGACGGCCAGAAATACCGCCAGCGTGAACATCAGCAGCAGCTTGCGGCGGAAGCTCACGGCGCGCTCCCGAGCCACACGTCGGCCAGCCTCCAAACGCCAAACACAACGGCGCGCCAGCCGTTCACGTTCGGCGCCATGGCCGAAGCTTGCGGCACATGGGCCAGGGGAATAATGCGGCCCGACTGCAGCATCTCCTTTTCGCGGGCATAAAGTTCTTCTGGTGACGTACTGCGGAACTGGGGTGCAGGCAGACCGGCGACTTCGGCTACGGCTGCCAAAGCGATCTGCGGCTGGGGCGAGGCCAGGGGAATGCGCAGCAGGCGCACGTCCGCGCTGGCGGCAGAAGCGGCGGTTTTGAGCGTGATGCCGGCATCGCGCGCATTCAGCGCCACCCGCTCGGCAATCATCTGATTGGCCGGGTCGCTTGCGTCATAAGACAGAGTCATGGCGACCGCGTTTCCTGGGGCCATCACCTTTCGCGAACGCTCGCTGGTTGACGCGAAGAGCATGGCGTAGCCGGTCATCCAGTTGGGCAAGATCGTTTCCGCTGCCACGCCCTGTCCCTGCAGCAGCACGTTCACGATAGAAGAACGATCTATTCCGGCGGAGAGCGCCTGCCGCAGCCGCGCCTCGTCTGCTGATTGGCCATCGCGCGTGAAAACCAGGGCCACAAGTTCATCAGGCGCCGACTCCACCACCGTCCGTCCGGCCAGCCCAGCGCGCCGCGCCTGCTCCGGAGCAACCTCCACCACGTCCGCCTTGCCCAGTTCCAGGGCAATCATCTGCTGCCGCCAGTTTTGACCCAGGGTGATCGCCACGGAGTCCACGAACGGCCGCCCGCCCCAGTACTCCTCATAGGCGGCCAGCACCAGGCTCTTCGCCGGCTGGAATTCGCTGACCAGAAAAGGGCCGGTGCCCACGACTTTATTGCCTGTGTGCCGAGCAATCCCGTTCCGCGGCAAGGCCAACTCTGCCGCCAGCTCCAGATCAGGAACAGCAACGTCGATCATCACCGAATCCCCCTCTGCGCTCACAGTCCAAGCCGGGTTGGCCGCGTGTAACGAAGCTGCCACCGCATCCGAAGTCAGCGGCGTGCCATCCTGAAACTTCACTCCCGGTCGCAGCCAGAACTGCCAGCGCTGGTTCTGGGAATCCGCCTGCCAGCGCGTTGCCAGTTGTGGCTGCAACCGGCCGTGAGCATCGAAGCGCGTCAACCCCTCGAAAATAAGCGGAGAAATGCGCGAGTCCTGAAATGCGCCCAGACTGGCGGGATCGAGCGAAGCCGGCGCCTCGCGCAACGTAATCCGCACCGTGGCGCCGTAATGCGGGCGCACCGCCGCCGTGGTCCAACCCGCCAGCGCCGCCACGCTACTGATGACAAGCAACGGCCAGGCTATAGGCCTCATATTTCCTCATGTCTGGATTGCGCTCCACCGCCACCGCGCTGCCATCGTCTTTGCTCCACAGCGCACTGATCGGGCCGTTGAACTGCGTCGGTGTTCCCACGGGTGCGGGCTCGCGGTCCATGATCTCGTAAGCCCGCAGGCTGTCGCCCGCACCACTTTTTGAGGAAGCGAGAACCTGCCATCCCGAGCCGCAGTCGCTCTTCACCGCGGCGATGTCGCTGCCCCATGGCGCCCTGGGTGTGAGGTCATTCACGCCATCCACCAGGTGCACCGAGCCATCCACCGCCGCCAGGACCCAGAGTACGTACTGGTTACGCGGCAGCCCCGCCGCCGAATAGAAGGGCGGAAACGTGTTCTGCTTGCCGATTCCCGGCGCCACGACGCCGGTGAAGAAATTGCGCGCCGGCGAAAAGAAGCCGCGCACGCCGGCATCACCCGCTCCCAGCGGCCAGGGGTCGTCGGCCTCATGGCAGGCCATGCTAAGCGGCGAGCTCAGCACCGCGCCGCACACCACTCCCGGAAGGTACACGTCAAACAGGTGCTCGCGGTTGAAAACAATGCGTCCGCGCAAGTCGCGCGGCCAGGGGCGCGCGTGCGTAATCGGAAAAGCCTGCTCCTGGCGCCATCGCCCGCCTTCGCCGCTGAAAAGCGCTACCTTGTTCGCGTCCAGGACCAGCAGGTGTTCCGGATTGCCGCCCGGCAGCACCGTGGCGTCCAGGATGGGAGCCTCCTGCGACCACAACAGAGTACGGTGAATGCTGAGGGGTGAACTGGCTCCGAAGCTGGCAGCGGGCGGCGCTCCCGGAACGGAGACCATCAACACCTTCTCGTCTCCCGCCCCTTGCCGCACCTGCGCAATCCACAAGTAGCTCAGCGCATATTCCGAAAAAGTGACACGCACGGTT